>NZ_LUKH01000073.1:0-8755 GCF_001593695.1 Leisingera sp. F5
TGCGCGATCTGGTGCTGATGCTGGAAGCCATGCAGGGCAACACCCCCCGCCAGCCGCTGGGCTTCTGGCAGGACATGCCGCGGCTTGCCAGCCTGGAAGAGGCGCCGCCCCGCAGCGCAGGCAGGGTTGCCTTGTCGCTGTCCCCCTTCGGAGCCTGCGTTGACGCGTCAGTGCAAGCAGCGATTGCCCCGGCAGAGGCGCTGTGCCGGAGCCTCGGCTGGCAGGTGGCGGCGGACGCCCCAGGCCTGGCTCCGCTTTTGGCGCATGGCGGCATTATCCGCGGCCAATGCGCGCTGCAGATCCAAACGCAGCTGCAGCCGGACATGGCGCTGGCAGGCGAAAGCTTCCGCACTGCCTGCGCCCAGGCCGAAGGACGCAGCCTGGCGCAGCTGGCCGCCTATCAGAAAACCCGTGCCGCGGTTTGGGCGGATGTCCGCAGCTTCTTCGAGCGCTATGACTTTGCTCTCTGGCCCACGGCCACCGGGATGCCCTTCTCTGCCGGTCTGCGCGACAGCGAGCTGACCGAGGACTGGCGCACCGTGACGCTTACCCCGCCGCTGGAGCTGCCTTCGGTCTCGATCCCGTTTGGCACCTCTTCGGACGGAATGCCTGCCGGACTGCACATCACCGGCCCGAAGGGTTCGGATGCGCGGCTGCTGCAATTCGCCCGCAGCATCGAACGTGCCGCCGGGGCCTGAGCCGATCATTTCGTTCGTTAGGCCTGAGCCATGTGACACCATTTTTTGCCGGGGCAACCAGATGCTCAATCCGCTCATGCGTTTGGCAGGCGTTGTTGCGCAACTCCCTCCTGAAACGTGACTGCCCCTTTTCCCATTGATGCCAGACGACGCGTTCGATCTCGGCTTGGCCGCGCGCGTTGAAGCGGTTCATGAGCGCAATGCGGATGTGGATTTCGGCGGTTTGGCGGTCGGAGTCTCGCGATGCGGTCCTCTCGCCAGAGGATTTGAGACCGCGCATCCATTGCCCGGCAGTGCATTGCGCAGCAATGTCACGAGAGGGTTCGCCTCGACCCGGCGTCGGACGCAGCCGCCAGACCACCGCTTCCAAATTGGCCGCCCAAGCCGCCGGGCTGCCCGGAGGATGTCCTTGCAGGCCATTGCGGCGGCGCAGTCCTCCTTCCAGAGACGCCCGTTCTTACGGATGGGTATGATGGCGGTGCCGCCGCCCCACTACCCGCAAGGTGCTGTCCTGGCGCATCTCGAACACGTTGGAAGCGGACTTCTGTGTCGGTGCGCAGAACGAGGCGATCCAGAAGTTTGGGCCACCCGAGATCATGAACACGGATCAGGGCAGCCAGTTCACGTCCTTTGTCTGGGCAGATTGTCATCGCCGCTCCGGCCTGCGCCTATCAATGGATGGCAAGGGCCGGTTCCTCGATAATATCTTCGGCGAACGGCTCTGGCGGTCCCTGAAATACGAATGCGTCTACCTGCACGCTTGGGAGACCGGGTCAGAAGCGAAGGCAGGTGCTGATTGCCGGATCGAGTTCTACAACTGAAAACGTCCCCATTCCGCACTTGGCGGCAAACCGCCAGCCGTGGTCTATTGGCTGAGAAATGACGAAACCAAACCCGGTCAGCAGGGGCACAGAGTAGCCTAATTTACGTCCGAAGCTGTCTAACGATTGGAGAGTAGTTCACTCGTAAACCGATCTACCATTGTGCTCGAGCACTGGCACGCGTCCATATGGGGAAAGACGTTCGCTGAATCGCGCCTTCTCCATCAGGTTGACCTCGAGGAGTTCGAACCTCATGCCCTTTTCCCTGAGTGCGAGTATGCAGCGCAAACTGAACGGGCAGTATCCGGCGGCGATGAGTTTCATGAGCCGTTCCAGTAACCAAACGTTGGATGTTCCAAAACGACATTGCGCCGTCTCCTTCATCAATGAACGGGCTACGTGGATAAATACACAGTGCGCGCGCTCACTGAGCGTCCGGAATGCTCAAGATTGCTGTCATGCGAACACCGAGCAACATTGGATAAACTTTGCTTAGACCCGCCGTTCTCTATGGCTTGTACAGATAGGTAATCTGAGCCCATAGCCGTTCTTGCCCATCAGCTGGGATGTCGCGGATGCAAAGGGCCGCTCCCGGAGAAAGGATGCCATGTACAATCATGATAAAAATCTATGAAATCGGGCTATTGAATTACCGCATTTGACCATTCCTGAATGAAAGTTCTTCGCTTCAACTTGTCGAGATAGGTCATCAACGCCGGTTCCAGCGCGATTACGGTTGGGTTCCGCCCGTCGGGGTGCAAGCCCAGTGGCGGAAGCGGGGAGGATTTTGCACCTGTCGTCAAATCCTGCGCCTCGATCATATGGCGGACAAAATCTTCTGCTGCAGCTGGGTGCTTGGTTTTCTTTGACACAAATCCCGTGCGCATCATCGTGGTCGGAAAGTCTGAAGGCAGAATGATCTCGAACCGATTGTCCTGCGCCTGGCGTGCGGCGGCGTAACTGCCGAGCACGTTGTAAGCAACCAAGAGATCGCCAGAGGCCACATCGTCAATCATATCTCCTGAACAGCAATAAAGCCGTATCCCCAGGGCCCCCATCACCTCCATCAGCCGCCAAAAAGCTTCCGAGACGCGGGCGTCCTGCGTGGCAAAGAGATAGCCAACGCCAGAGCTTCGCACATCATAGGTGCCCACTTTGCCCCGAAAGAGATCCGGCTCAGCTCTCAGGGCTTGGATCAGCTCTTGTCGGGTACCGGGAATGGGCTTTCCTTCAAAGGCCTCGCGATTGACGACAATGGTTGCAGGCTCTGACGTGAAGGCAAACAGGCGTTGGCGCCATTGCGCCCAATCCCGGTGGCTGATGTCTGCAAGCTTCAAAGCAAACCCGTCGTTCACAAGCTTCACTTGAAGGTCCATTGCGCTTGAAATAACAACGTCATAGCCTTCAGGATCCTGTTGAAGAACGCGGCTGATATCAGCAGTGCCGGTCACCAGATATTCAACACTCCAACCCGGTGTTTCTGCCAGGAAACCTTCGATGATCGGGGAAAAGAACGCAGTGTCCGTGCTCGACAGAATGCGCAGAGTCTGGTTTGGGGCTGCCTCGTTGAACAGCTGCTGATCCTCCCAGGTCTGGGCGCTGATGAACGCCGGCCAAAGCAGGCCAATTACAAAGAGAATGTAACGCATGCGCCTCCTCCTGGCAGGTTAGATAGCTTGAGTGCGCCGCCATGGGCCTCGGCAACTTCCTGTGCAATGGTCAATCCCAAGCCCGAGCCGATAATCCCCTTGGCATTGTCGCCGCGTGAAAACCGCGAAGACAAATGTGCGATCTGGTCCTGTGGAAAACCCGCCCCTTGATCGCGGATCTCCAGTGTCGGCAAAGGGCGCGCGCTGACGTGGATCATGACGTCGCTTTCGACGGGCGAGTATTTCAGCGCATTGTCGATCAGGTTGCGGATGGCGTTTTGCAATAGGATAGCGTCAGCAGACACCAAAACCGGCTCTTTGCTTTCGACATGAAGGGTAATGTCTTTCATGTCGGCAACTGGGGTGAGACGCAGCACCAGCTCTTGAAGAAGCTCTGTCAGATCCAATTCTTTGCGCTCCAAGTGATCGGTGCGGAATGTAATCATCGCGTGATCCAGCAGCTGACCTGCCGCGCGCGAACTTTCGTCGATGGCCCGCACCATCGACCGCAGGGCCTTGCGATTCTCGTCCTGATCCACCCGGTGCAGCATGGCCTCCGCATGGGACCGCACCGTGGCCAGAGGCGTGCGCACGCGATGTGCGGCTTCGGCAATGAAATCCTCGGACTGGGCTAGCGCCTTGTCGAGCCGTCCCATCAACCGGTTCAGCGAGGCCACCAGCGACACCATTTCCGATGGCACCGGGCTGGCAACCGGGCTGAGATCCTGCGGGCCGCGCCGGGCAATGGAGGACGTCAGACGGCGGATCGGGGTGATAGTTGATGCGCTTGCCCAAAAGGACAGCAGTGCCGACAGGCAAAAGAACCCTGCACCGAAAAGTGCGACATTTCTTGAAATCCCGTTCAGCGTTACCTGCAATGCCTCCTGGGTTTGGGCCACGGATACCGTGATCACCGAGCGGGTATCCGTCCCGACCAAGGTGCGCGAATCCGTTGCCACTCTGATCAGCGCGCCGTCGGGAGTCTCGGCAAGGTAGGTGCCGCTGGTATGGGACGTGCCATCGGGCGGTGACAGATGTTCATATCCCGACAGAAGTGTTTCATTCTTATGGATCGCATAGAAGACCCGGTCATCCGAGGCGGTGCTGAGCATCGACAGCGCGGCGTAAGGGAAATCCACCTCCACTGTGCCATCCCGCAGAATCGCCGCATCCAGAATTGAGGTCACGGAGGCCGCCAGAATGCTGTCTTGCCCTTGCTGTGCAATCTGTGCCGCATAGAGGCGGACAACAGCATAGAGCACGACTGCTAGAACCGCAGCGCCGCCGATCAGCGTCAGCGTCATGCGCCTGCGCAGAGAACCCGAGACATTGACCGCTTCAGTCATAATCCAGCCTGTAGCCAAGCCCGCGCAGGGTGGTTATGCGCAACGAGGATGGTTCCAGATGTTTGCGCAGCCGACCGATGTAGACTTCGATAGCGTTTTCCGACACGTCTTCGTCATAGGAAAACAGCCTGTCGAAGAGTTTGTGTTTGGGGAATACCTGACCAGGCGCATTGATCAGCAGCTCCAGCAATCGCAACTCCCGATTGCGCAGACTGATCGCTGCATCGTCAATCCTCAGGCTGCCTGCGACTGGATCAAAGACAACATTTCCCATCCGGACCATCGTTTGGCCGGTGCCCGATTTGCGACGCAGAACCGCCCGGCATCGCGCCTGAAGTTCCTCGTGATCGAACGGTTTGGTGACATAGTCATCCGCTCCCAGATCAAGCATGCTGATTCTGTCTGACACCTGCGACCGCGCCGTTAGAACAATGACCGGGGTGTCCTTTTTTCCGGCCCGATGGCGCTTTAGGAAGCTGCGCCCGTCCCCATCCGGCAACATGATATCAAGCAGGATAAGATCGTAGTCCCCGGTTTCTGAATAGGCAAAGGCATCCAGAATTTTATCTGCATGATCAACGACATGACCGTCCTGCGTCATACGGGAGCAGATGGCATTCGCCAGATCGGCATTATCCTCTACCAGCAGGAATTTCATGGCTTTTTACACCTTTGAACGGGCGTGACAGGTCTGTGTCAGGTTGAAGTGTTTCTCTTCCTCAACTGAGCTGCCTTTCGCACAGTTGTCAATTTTTGGGAGGAAACCATGACGACATTCTCAATGGGCCGCCGTGCCCTTATCGCCACCACGCTTGCCGCAATGACATTTGCCGCGCCAGCCCTGGCCGATGGCAACAAGACGCTGGACAGCATTCATTTCCTGATCCCAGGCGGTGCAGGCGGTGGATGGGACGGAACCGCTCGCGGCACCGGTGAAGCGCTGACCAAGGCCGGCATTGTCGGCTCCGCTTCCTATGAGAACATGTCGGGCGGCGGTGGCGGCAAAGCCATCGGTTACCTCATCGAAAACGCCGCCAGCAACCATGGCACCCTGATGGTCAATTCGACCCCGATCGTGATCCGCTCGCTCACCGGAGTGTTTCCGCATAACTTCCGCGACCTGACGCTGGTTGCCGGAACCATCGGCGACTACGCTGCGGTTGTCGTGGGCAAGGATAGCCCGGTCAATTCGATGGACGACCTGCTGGCCGCCTTTGACGCTGATCCAAGCAGCACTGCTATCGGCGGCGGCTCGGTTCCAGGCGGCATGGACCATCTGGTCGCCGCAATGGTGTTTGAAGCGGCGGGAAAGGACGCCCTGTCGGTTAAATACATCCCCTATGACGCAGGCGGCAAGGCAATGGCAGCCCTGTTGTCGGGTGAGATTGCCGCTCTGTCGACCGGGTTCTCTGAAGCGGTGGATCTGGCTGAGGCCGGTGAGGTTAAGATTATCGGTGTGACCTCGGATGATCGTGTTTCCGCCGCGCCTGATGCCATGACCATGAAAGAACAGGGGATCGACACCTCCTTTGTGAACTGGCGCGGATTCTTTGCGGCCCCGGACCTGCCTGCAGATCAGCTGACACTGTATCAGAAGGCGCTGAGCGAGATGTATGCCACACCGGAATGGGAAGACGTACGTGCCCGTAACGGCTGGGTCAACATCCACAATTCGGGTGATGACTTCAAAACCTTCCTCGAAGGCCAAGAGCAGGTCATCGGTGACTTAATGAAAAAACTGGGCTTTCTCTGAAGCCGTAAATTGCAGAGCGGGAAACCGCTCTGCCCTGCTATTTCGTTGGGGGGAAAGATGGCACTTGATCGTTGGATCGCACTCATTCTGGCCGGGGTCTGCCTGACCTATGGCTACACGGCCTGGTTTACGATGGATGGCGAATTGGCGCCCTTCATGCAACGCAACCCGATCTGGCCCAGCACCTTTCCTAAGGTCCTGTCTGTGATCGGATTGGCTGCCTCTTTGGTGATCTTGCTGGGGCTCGAGAAGGCCAAGGTACAAAAGGCCGAGATCGATTATCGCCGCCTTACTGATTACCATCTGGGTCAGGCCCTTCTGCTGCTGGGGCTTATGGTTGCTTACGCGCTGTGCCTGCGTCCCCTCGGGTTCCTCTTCTCCACTTCTGCGTTCCTGATCCTTGGCTCATACATTCTGGGAGAGCGGAAATGGCTGGTGATGCTGCTCGTTTCCCTACTTGCGACCGGGGTTGTCTGGTACCTGGTGCAACAGGTTCTTGGCATCTACCTGCGCCCCCTGCCTGGCTTCATCGGAGGATAATGGCATGCTCGAAGGACTCCTGATTGGCCTGCAAACGGCCCTTTCGTTCCAAAATCTTTTAATGGTGATCGGCGGCTGCCTGATTGGCACGTTTATCGGCATGCTGCCGGGGCTGGGGCCGATGTCGATCATCGCCATCATGATCCCTGTGGCCATTTCAATGGGTGATCCCTCGGCGGCGCTGATCCTGCTGGCAGGCGTTTACTATGGCGCAATCTTTGGCGGTTCGACGTCCTCAATCCTGCTCAATGCTCCGGGTGTGGCGGGCACGGTGGCCTCCAGTTTCGACGGCTACCCGATGGCCAAACAGGGCAAGGCAGGCAAGGCGCTGACGATTGCCGCGATCGCCAGCTTTGCGGGTGGCAGCATCGGAGCATTGTTGCTGATGATCTTTGCGCCCGCCCTGTCCACGGTGGCGCTCTTGTTCCATTCTGCTGAATATTTTGCGCTGATGGTTGTTGGCCTTTCGGCCATTGCGGCCTTTGCGGGCACCGGACAAGTGGCCAAGGCACTGATGATGACCACACTAGGGCTGATCATGGCCACAGTCGGTGAAGGTGCGCTGTTCAACCTGCCGCGTTTCACCATGGGGATCATGGACCTGCAGTCCGGCTTTGGCTTCATCACCTTGGCGATGGCCATGTTTGCGCTGCCTGAAGCCCTGTTTTTGGTGCTGAACCCCAAAACCCAGGCTGGCAAAGGCGAAGATATTAAAGAGCTGCGCGTCACCCGCCAGGAGGCGAAATCCATCGCGCCAGTCATTGGCCGCCAGTCCCTGCAAGGGTTCTTCATCGGGGTTCTGCCCGGTGCAGGTGCGACAATTGCAAGTTTTCTGGGCTACGCGGTGGAGCGCAATATTGCCTCCAAGGAAGAACAGGCAGAGTTTGGCAAGGGATCAATCAAAGGGCTGGCGGCACCGGAAACCGCTAATAACGCCGCCTGCACCGGGTCCTTTGTGCCGCTGTTGACGTTGGGCATTCCGGGTTCTGGCACAACCGCAATCCTGCTTGGCGCACTCATTGCGCTCAACGTCACCCCCGGACCGAGGCTGATGATCGACGAGCCGCAGATTTTCTGGGCGGTGATCATGTCGATGTTCATCGGCAACCTGGTCTTGCTGGTCCTCAACCTGCCATTGATCCCCTATATCGCCAAAGTTCTGACAATCCCGCGCAACTATTTAATCCCCTTCATCCTTTTCTTCACCTTGATGGGGGCCTACATCGGTCAGAACAACGCAACTGAGCTGTTGCTTCTGGTGGCTTTCGGGATCTGCGCCACGGCCTTGCGCTTTGCAGATTACCCTTTGGCTCCGCTGTTGATCGGATTCATCCTCGGCGGCATGCTGGAAGACAATTTCTCCCGCTCAATGCAGCTCTATGACGGTATCGCATTCATCTGGGAACGTCCCATGACCCTTGGTTTGCTGGTGATTGCCGCCTTGCTGGTTATTCTGCCCAGCTACCGTAACCGGCGAGCCCGGTTGCGGGCGCAAGGGGTCGCGGATGGGGATTGAACCGAAAGCCCGTCCAACGTTTGGGCAATGGGCCGATAGGCTCAGCGCTCGTATCCTGCTGAATTTTAACCTCAAATCTGCAGTGTCGGCTTTGGGGTGGAAACCGGTAGTTCCCTTTTAGCGCGGGAATGACTTCATTGGGGCAGCCGAACCCGACAAGTCGCTCAATGAGCCACGGGTTGGCAAAGGTCACTAATGCAGCGAAACGGACGCGGGGTGATGCCCAGGTTGCAGGTGCAGCGAGGGTTGGTGGGACAGACAGAAAGGTACTCTTAGCTTCAACCGCGGTGTAAGTGCTTATCCTCTGCCAATGCAAAGCGTCTATTTTGCGACCAACGATGAGATCACTTGTCTGTACGAGAGCGTCGGCAAGGGTGTTGAAGGCAACGGCGAGAATCTCGTTGAGATCGGCGATTATATGCCCGCTATGGG
>NZ_LUKH01000074.1:0-8681 GCF_001593695.1 Leisingera sp. F5
CCAGGATGTCGAAGGGGCCGTTTGCGGCCACCGCCTCCGCTGTTGCCGCAACATCGGCGACATCCAGTTTCAGCACCCTGGCTTTCCAGCCGCGGGCGGTCATTTCCGCTGCGATGTCCTGCAGCGCGTCAGTGCGGCGCGCTGCAAGAGTGACCTCAGCACCCCGTTCCGCCAGGGCCACGGCACAGGCCGTGCCGATGCCGGAAGACGCGCCGGCAATCAGGGCGCGCTTGCCCTCTAGGCTGAAACTGGGGGTGCTGGGGAAGGTGGGCATGTCAAACCTCGCTGACAGGGAAGGGGATTTCGCCAGCCACGCGGGCCTTGTTGAACTCGCGCAGGCGGGCAAAGACATCTACGCCCAACTGCCGGTAGGCGTCCAGAATGTCCACCGTGACCCAGTTTTCCCGGATCTTGCCGTTCTCCAGCCTCCAGAAATCGAGGCTTCGCATGGTGATGCGCTGGCCCGAGGGGGCGATGCCCATCCAGCCGTCGTGGGTGACGGTCTGGATCATGTTCGGCCAGCCGGTCACCGCGGCGTATTCACCGTCGCCGAAGAAGTGATAGGTGATCTCGTCCAGATACTGACCGCGGTCGGGCATGCCGTTCAGGAACGGGATCTGGTGCCAGTTGCGGAAGCCTGCGATGCCGCGGCCGGTGCCGATGCCGGCAGGGCCGTACCAGTTCATCCGCTCATGCCAGAATTTCGGCATCTCCATCACTTCCGGGCCGCCCTGGCTCGGGTGCTTCTTCAAGTGGGTCAGCATGTCGACGATGTGGCTGCAGGAGGCCTGCGACTTCTCCTCGTCCCAGGGGCCTGGGACGATGCCGTCATGCGTTGCCGGGCCAGGGATGCAGAATTCAAGGCCCAGCGACGGCGCCATCGGCCAGGCCTTTGCCTGCATCATCACCTCGGGGATGTCCCAAATGGTCTGGATTTCCACCACGCGGCCTTCCTCAAAGCGGTAGAACTCGTGGTAGCGCATGTGGGTCAGATGGCCGGTTGGCGGAATGTCGAGCCAGGGCTTCACGAAAGTGCCGTAGTAGTGGCCACCGCAGCCGATCCAGTCGCCGCCGTGCTCGGTACGGCCACCCATGACGATCCAGTCGCGGCGCTCCAGGTCAGGCATGGCGTGCAACAACGGGGCGTAGCAGGTTTCATAGAGTTCTGCGGGGCCGGTCAGATCGCCGAAGGGGTGGCACATATGCACCACCGCGTCCGGCGCGATGAGTTCCTCCAGCGCTGCGCGCACGCCATTTTCGGTGAAGTCGCGCATCGCGTCCCGCATCGGGGCGATCAGCGCCTTGTTCCGGGTGTGAATATCGGTGGTCATTCTGCTGCTGTCCCGTAAGGCACATTCTTGCCGCCGTAGCGGCGGACGCGGATGTTGCACTGCTCGGCGTGGCCGACGAAGCCTTCGAGCATGCAGAGCCGCGAGCCGTATTCGCCGATCATGGTGGCGGCCTCGTCGGTGGTGACCTTCTGATAGCTGTGGGTTTTCAGGAACTTTCCGACCCACAATCCGCCGGTGTAGCGGCCCGCCTTCTTGGTCGGCAGCGTGTGGTTGGTACCGATCACCTTGTCGCCGTTGGCGACATTGGTGCGGGGCCCGAGGAACAGAGCGCCGTAGCAGGTCATGTTCTCCAGGAACCAGTCGTCGCGGTTCGTCATCACCTGCACGTGCTCAGAGGCGATATCGTCGGCCACCTGCAGCATCTCGTCATAAGTGCCGCAAACGATAACTTCGCCGTATTCCTCCCAGGAGACCTTGGCAGTGCCGGCCGTCGGCAGCACGCCCAGCAGGCGGTCGATTTCGGAGAGGGTTTCCTCTGCCAGCTTGCGGGAGTTTGTAAGCAAAACGCAGGGGCTGTTATAGCCATGCTCGGCCTGGCCCAGGAGGTCGGTTGCACACAACTCCGCGTCTGCCGCGGTTTCGTCGGCGATCACCATCGTTTCGGTGGGGCCTGCAAAGAGGTCAATGCCGACGCGGCCGAACAGCTGGCGCTTGGCCTCGGCCACAAAGGCGTTGCCGGGGCCGACCAGCATGTGGACCGGGTCGATGGTTTCGGTGCCGATTGCCATAGCGCCGATGGCCTGGATGCCGCCCATCACATAGATCTCATGCGCGCCTCCCAAATGCATGGCGGCAATCACTGCGGGGTTCGGTTTGCCGTTGAAGGGCGGGGTGCAGGCGATGATGCGGGGCACGCCTGCGACGGAAGCGGTCGCCACCGACATATGGGCGGAGGCGACCATCGGGAACTTGCCGCCGGGCACATAGCAGCCCACGGATTGCACCGGGATGTTCTTGTGGCCCAGAATAACGCCGGGCAGGGTTTCGACCTCGATGTCCAGCATCGAGTCGCGCTGCGCCTGGGCGAAATTGCGTACCTGCTTCTGGGCGAATTTGATGTCTGCCAGCTCGCGCGCGCTCAGCAGGGCGATCAGAGCGTCGATTTCCTGCTGGCTGAGACGGAAGGAGGCGGGGGAATAGTTGTCGAACTTTTCGCTAAGCTCGCGCACAGCCGCGTCGCCGCGGGTTTCGATGTCCTTCAGCGTGGCTTCCACCACGGCGCGGGTCTTGGCGTCGTCCTCGGCCCGGTCGGCTTCGGGTTTGCCGCGTTTCAGGTATTCGATGGTCATGGGGTATCCTCAGGCTGGAGGGCCGGGCGGCATGAGGCGCCGCCCGGCATTGGATCACTTGTCTGGGCGGGGGGCAGTCTTTTCACCGCGATCATAGGCTTCCCAGCCTTCGCCGTTGAACACATCGACACCCAGCTGGGCCGCGACATGGGCAAAGTCCACGTTGACCCAGTTGTCGACGATCTTGCCGTCGACAACCTTCCAGAAGTCCATGTAGCGGATCTCGACCCGCTTGCCGGTGGGCTCAATACCCAGGAAGGTGCCTGAGTGGGTGGCTTCCTGGCGGCCGAAGGCAGCGGCCCATTCGCCCATGTAGAGGCGGGCCTCGTCGATGCAGACCTTGTCGGAGAAGGCCGCCTGGAACGGGCGCTGCCAGTTGTCCTGGAATTCCTTCAGCCCGGTCTTGGTGCCGCAGCCCTGGTTGCCCATCCAGCGGAAGCCTTCGGAGAAGAATTCGCCGATGTCGCTGATCCGGTGGTCGTTCAGCCCGTCCACCATGTTTTCGATCACGCGGCGGGTTTCTTCAGTCTTGCTCAGGTCCGTGTCTTTGGTCAGCACGGCCTGTTCGGGGCGGGAGCCTTTCATGTGTTTGTCCTTAAAAGTTGCGTGTCAGTTTTCGGCGGCTTGCAGAAACTGAGAGGGCATGAAGAAAGTCTCGAGGCATACGATTGAGCGCTGGGTGGCGCCCGACCGCGTTATTGCGGGCGGAAGCGCTCATCACCCTTTCACCGCGCCTGCGGTCAGGCCGCTGACGATCTGACGCTGGAAGAACATCACCAGGACGAACAGCGGAGCGGTGGCCGAGACCACAGCAGCGACAGCAAACATCACGTTGCCCTCTTCCAGGGTCGAACCAAGGAAAGCGGCGATGGCGGGAACCATGGTGCGGTTGTCTTCGCTCAGCAGCATCGAGGTGACGGCAAAATCGTTGTAGGCCAGCAGGAAGGAAAACAGGCCGGTGGTGATCACGCCGGGCCACATCACCGGGATGATCACATGGCGGAAGGCTTGGAACTGGGTGCAGCCGTCAACCTTGGCACTTTCATCCAGATCCTTTGGGATGTTCAAAAAGAAGGAGTGCAGCATCCACAGCGTGAAAGGTTGGTTGATCGCAACGAGCACGATGATTGAGGTAGGCAGATGCCCCCAGAGGTTCCACTCGAAGAATGGCAGCAAGTAGCCGGAGACCAGCGTGATATGCGGCATTGCACGGAACACCAGGGCGATCATCAGCAGCCAGAAAGCATAGTTGTGGCCCGAGCGCGCGAGTGCATAACCGCCCAGCGTGCCGAAGGTCAGCGAGATGATTACGGTGAAGAAGACGACGATCATCGTATTGATCGCGGCGCGCCAGAATTCTTCCTGGATCCAGGCGCCCTCATAACCGGCTCCGGTGAATGTGCCGCCGGCCTCGATCATTGTGCGGGTGCCCCACAGGGCGTTGCGCCAGTCGGCCTTGGAAAAGAAGTCGGCCTGCACTTTGAACGAGCCCCAGAGGGTCCAAATGAACGGGAAGGAGGCGATCACCACCCAGAGGAGGACAAAAGCCGACGAGAAGATGATGACAGAGCGGGAGGAGCGGTTTGCAACGCTGGACATCAGGCAGCCTTTCCTTTGAAATCCCGCCATGTGCGGACAAGAACCGGGGAAAGCAGGATCGCCACACCGATGACGGTCAGCACCGATGTCGCTGCGGCCGAGTTGAAACGAGTGATGTCGCTGCGCATGTCGGCAAAGATGATATAGGACAACGAGGTCGCATTGGCCTGGGCAGAGAAGCCGACAATCGGTTCGAACACCCGGAAGTTATCCATCAGCTGGATCAGCGAGATAAACACCACCAGCGGAGTCAGATGCGGGATCACCACGTAACGAATGCGCTGCCAGCGGGTGGCGCCGTCGATCATCGCCGCCTCGAGCGAGTCCGAGTTCACTGTTTGAAGGCCGGCATAAAAGACCACGAAGGCAAAAGGCGCGGAGCTCCAGACGCCATAAACCATCAGAGTAATCCAGGTCAGCACTGGCGAAGCCTTCAGCGACAGATCCGGGTCGTCAAACAGCCACTGCAGGGTTTTGCCGATCACCCCTTGCGCGTCGATCATCCAAAACAGGATCAGCGAGCCGATCAGCGGCGTGATGATCATCGGCAGCAATGACACAAAGATGGTTGGCCCCTTCAGCACAGGGGTCAGCCGGTTGACGCCAAGGGCAATCATCAGCCCCAGCAGGATTACCAGCGGCGTCACCAGGAAGGTGTAGGTCAGCGTGAAGGCCAGCGCCTTGTAAAACGGCAGGTTATAAAGTTCGGAGAAGAACCCGCTCAGGCTGTCCCGGCTGCGCCAAGCCTCGGCAACCTCGGCGGTGGCCAGGTGGCCGCGGTCGAAATAGGTGGTGAGGCCCGCAAAGCGGCCCAGAGGCTGTTCGGCGCGCAATGCGGCAGTGGCCTCTGTGTCGACAGAGCTTTCCTCGGTGCAGCCGAACGGGCCGCAGTTCTCAGTTGTCACGATCACCTGCTCATGCTCGATGTGCAGCGACTGGATTACAACCGATACCAGCGGCAGGGCGATGAAGAGGATCATCGCTGCCAGGCTGGGCAGAATGAACCAGAAGAACGTTTTGTGGCGCATCTCGGATTGTCCCCTAGACGGGTGGCTGGGGCAGAGCCGCTAAGGCCGGCTCTGCCTGCATTGGCGGGTTCCTTAGTTCAGGAAGCCTTTTTCTTTGGCTGCGGCAACATAGGACGCCTCAACATCGGCCAGAGCCTGTTCCGCGGATTCCGAACCTTGCAGGAACTCGGTCAGTTCAGACCCCAGCGCGGTGTGCATCAGGCCCATGAAGGGGATCATCGGATAGGGCTTGGTGCCGCCGGTTGCAGTGGCAGCAACCCCTGCGGAGGCCGGCGAGGGCTCATAGCCTTCAACAAGCCAGACGGCAGCGTCGTTATTGGCTTTCACGACTTCCGGGCTGATGCCGTTCACCATCGCGACAAAGCTCGCCTCTGCATCTTCGTCGCTGACGTTGCTTGCAATTACAAATCCGTCCCACCACAGAGTCGACGCGGGGGTGCTGCCGCCACCGACGGTCGGCGAGGAGATCAGAGCAGTGTTGCTGACGATTTCCGCAGTGGAACCCTCGTCGTCCAGAATGCCGGTGCCGCGCGACCCCCAAAGATGAGCCATCGCCACATCACCCGCTTCCCAGGAGGCCTGGACCGCATTGGAATCAAACGTCAGGTAGTCGGGGTTGGACAGCGATACCAGCTCTTTAAGCGTGTTCAGCGCTGCAACTCCGGTTTCGTTTTTGACATTCGGCTCGGCGGTGCCCGGCTTGAAGAAACTGCCGCCGTGGCCGAGGTACATGTTCACAAACTCCTGAGCCAAATTCCAGCCGGTTTGGCTGGTTGTAGCAAAGGGGTATTGCATCAAGCCTGCTTCTTGGATTGCCTTGCCAGCTGCAATCACTTCCTCATAGGTTTTGGGAGCCTCGACACCGGCTGCTTTCAGGATGTCTTCGCGGATGAACAGGTGCTGCGCGTTGGCCATGAAGGCAACTGCCATGACCTTGCCGTCAACGGTGATCATCTGGTTTTTGCTGAGGTGCTGGCCGTGTTTGGCAATCAGGTCATCCAGCGGGCGGATCAGGTCGCTGTTCAGCAGCGGCACAATGGCTGCGTTGGTGGTGGTGACCGTAGTGTATTGTGCCGGGTTGGCGGTCAGCGCAGCTACCTGCAGTTCCCGGTAATCCTTGTTCAGGTTGCTTTCCACGGTCACGCCGCCGCCAGCGCATTGCTTGGCGCCTTCGGCAACCGCCTGAATGGCGGCGAATTCATTACCAAGAATGCTGACGTTGCCGCCGCTGAGGCCGCAGCCAGCGTAGGCGGTGCTGCCCATGAACACAGCCGCAGCGCTTAGAATGAACTTGCTTTTGATCGACATAGTTTCCTCCCTGTTTCGGGCCGCATATGAAGGGTTTGGCCCAGTGAACCTTCTCTGCATGCAGGACGGCGTTATGCTGGTTCAGTTCTCCAGCCGCGCACCGCTTCCGGCCTGGAAGAGGTGGCAGATTTCCTTTGGCACCGAGAGCGAAACCATGTCTCCGATCTCGGCCCGGAAGCTTTTGTCCGCCTTGACCGAGACCAAAGCGCCGCCGACGCGGACCGAGATCATGGTGGCATCACCCAGCAGTTCCAGCGTGTAGATCGGGGCGTTGATCTGGCCGTGACCGCCGGTTGCGAGCCCTCCGTCTTCGGCGCGGAAGCCAAGCGTCAGAGGGCCGTCCGGTGCTGCAATCCCGGCGATTTCCACATTCTGCGCCCGGAAAACGCCGCCTGTGACTTCTCCCTCCATCAGGTTCATTGCCGGAGAGCCAATGAAGCTGGCAACAAAGGTGTTGGCGGGCCGGTCGTAGATTTCGGTCGGAGCGCCGACCTGTTGGACCACGCCCTTCTTCATCACCACAACCCGGTCGGCGAGCGTCATTGCCTCGATCTGGTCATGGGTCACGTAGATGGTAGTGGCCTGCAGGTCATGGCTGAGATTCTTGATCTGGGCCCGGGTGGAGACCCGCAGCTTGGCATCAAGGTTGCTGAGCGGTTCGTCCATCAGGAAGACCTTGGGCTTGCGCACGATGGCACGGGCGAGGGCGACGCGCTGGCGCTGGCCACCCGACAGTTCAGCCGGCTTGCGGTGCAGGAAGTCGCGCAGTTCTACCCGGTCGGCGGCCTGCATGACCCGTTCGTCATGGGTGGCGGGATCAATGCCGCGCACTTTCAGCGGGAAGCGGATGTTCTCGTAGACGTTCATGTTCGGGTAAAGCGCGTAGGACTGGAACACCATCGCGACATCGCGGTCCTTGGGGTCGAGATCGTTGACTACATCGCCGCCGATCCGGATCTCGCCATCAGTGA
This sequence comes from Leisingera sp. F5, assembly GCF_001593695.1. Classification (NCBI taxonomy): domain Bacteria; kingdom Pseudomonadati; phylum Pseudomonadota; class Alphaproteobacteria; order Rhodobacterales; family Roseobacteraceae; genus Leisingera; species Leisingera sp. F5. Next base: position 7,548 of record NZ_LUKH01000074.1, read on the forward strand.
CATCCTCCAGCCCTGCGATCATCCGCATGGTGGTTGTCTTGCCGCAGCCTGAAGGGCCCAGCAGCACCAGAAATTCCTTGTCAGCAATGGTCAGGTCGAAGTTTTCAACCCCCACGAAGCTGCCCCAGCGCTTGCCTACATTGCGAAGCTGAATCTCGGCCATACCGCTGCTCCCTCCCCAGGAGAATCAACAATTGCATACGTTTGCAAAACTGTATTCCTGCGGCATCAAATCTGGCAAGACTTTTTTGCATACGTATGCAATATTGCCGGAAAGACGGTGATTCACTTGGGCGTAACAGGCTAGGAAGCCGTTGAACCGAAAGGAATTTTAGAATGAGCTTTCAAGCTGAAAAGCAGGTGGTGCGCAGCTTCTACCAGGCGTTGGACCAGGCGGTGGCAGCGGAAATTCCCGCCGTCATGGCGCAGCATTGCAGCCCCGACCTGCTGTGGCGCGGCTTTCATCCGTTCGGAGAGATCCACGGCGCCAAGGAGGTTGGCACGCAGTTCTGGGTGCCGCTGCGGCAAAACCTGACCCGTCTGCAGCGCCGTATCGATGTGTTTTTCGCCGGACAGAACCGGTTTGATGATCCGGGCGGCGTCTGGGTCTGCTCGATGGGGCATCTGATGGGGCTGCATGACGGCGCCTGGCTGGGTATCCGCCCGACCCGCAAGATGGCGTTCTTGCGTTACTGCGCCTTTCACAGGGTTGAAGACGGCAGGATCACCGAGACCGCGATGTATTTTGATATCCCGCACCTGATGCTGCAGGCCGGGCTGCAGCCTTTCCCGGTCGGGACCGGCGCGCAATTGGTGCAGCCGGGACCGGCAACCCATGACGGTCTGCTGTTTGACGCACAGCCGGCGGAGGAGGGCACAAGAACACTAGCAGCCATCGAAGCAATGATTGCCGATCTGGGCCAGTGGGACAGTAACATGACGCTGGAAGAGGAACTGGCCCGCACCTGGCATGACGACATGATCTGGTGGGGCCCCTCGGGCATTGGTGCCACATACACAATCGAACGCTATGCCAAGCAGCACTCTGGGCCGTTCCGTGCGGCATTCACCGAGCGATCCAAGACCGGCCATCTTTGCCGCATGGCCGAAGGGCACTATGGCGGTTTTTTCGGC
>NZ_LUKH01000075.1:0-8481 GCF_001593695.1 Leisingera sp. F5
CGATCGGCGGCGTGATTGAGACCCACATGATCAAGACCGGTTTCCTGGAAGGCGAGGGAATGGGCCTGAAATCCGACCCGCAGGCACAGGTGGTGAACCTCAATGCCCCGCGCGGCAAGGCCTGCCCCAGCTGCGGCCAGTTCGACATGCAGATGGTCGAAGGCTGCATGACCTGCCGCAGTTGCGGCCATTCGAAGTGTGGCTGAATAGAGGTAGGACTGTAGTTTTGTGGTGTGTGAAAGCTCGCATCAGTTTGCAATTTGACCAGCTTAAACTGCAATTTTGACCACTAAAAGTTTGCCACCGCCCTCAAAGGGGCGGTGGCTCTCTATTTTCTGGGATGTGTCGTGATGAGTTGAGTGGCTTCACATCAAGTCTTCGTAGCCTCGCAAGGCTCATCTAAACTCAGATAGTTGAAGCGTTGCTTCAGAGTTTATCAAACACCGATCCAAGCCGAGGAGCGAACAATCGCTCATAAGTTTTCAACAAATAGGCGTCGGTCATGCCTGCTACAAAGTCACATATCACCCTCAGGCCATCGCCTTCTGCTTCATACTTTTTGAACGTGTCTGTCGGTAGCAAGCGCTTTGGGTCGGATTGAAGGGCTTCAAAAACGGAAACGACCATGCTTTGTCCCTTGAACTCCAAATGCTGGACGCTTGGGTTTTTAATAACCTCAGAAAAGACCAGTTTTTTCAGAGATTCCAAAAATTGGGCTTGGGGTGAGGCCAACTTTGCACGGAATTTAAGGAGTGGCTCGTCAAATTGGCTGTACTCATCATATTCGATTGCCGTGATGAAGTGGTGAACCAAGCGACTTATATAGCGTTTTCGGGTGTTGGTGGCGCCGAATAGGCCATCAAGCATCCGGCCATAGACATCGTTCTCGCTTTCCCCTGGATACTTTTCTTTCAGTGCGTTGAGGAAGGATGAACACTTATCTTCCGGGATATATTCCTGAAACTGCTTTGCAGAGACCAATTTCAGTGCAACGGCATCTTCAAAATCGTGCACTCCATAAGCAATGTCGTCCGCGACGTCCATGATGCTACAATCCAGGGACTTATGCATTGAAGCATTATGCTTGCCATCTTCTTTCTCGATTGACTGGAAATGGTCACGGTCTGAGCCAGAAAGCGGCTTGAGGATCCAAGCTACTACATCATTCTCGGTGTTCAGGTAACACTTAGGGGGCGTGGAAGCCCTGTCATCAATTATCTTGAGCGTCGAAGGAGATTCTTGCAGCCTTGGTTGAAGCTTGGTGTTTTCGGCTTCTGAGAAGCTGACGGGATACTTCAGTATTCCGAGAAGCGTACGCCTTGACAGGTTTGCGCCTGCATCTGCGGAGAAGTTCTCAAGGCGAGATAGGATCCGGAGAGTTTGGCCGTTTCCCTCGAACCCCCCAACCTTTTCTCTGTCAGCATTACGCATGCAGTAGTTCAGTGCGATTTCACCGCCATGACCGAAAGGGGGATGCCCCAAATCATGGGAGCATCCTATCGCTTGAATAGTGCTTCGGTCAGGTAGGTACTTTGCAGCGTCATGTTTAGGAAACGACTTAGCCAATTGTTTGACCAGACCTGAGCCGATTTGTGCGACTTCCAGAGAATGGGTCAATCTGGTTCGGTAAAAGTCACTGTCTCCCAGGTTCAGAATCTGTGTCTTCCCTTGCAACCTACGAAATGATGCAGAGTGAATTACCCGGGCATAATCAATGTCGCCCTCATCTCGCGCATCCTCTTGTTGAGCATCCCACGGCTCTCTTCGATCTAACCAAGTCATGCTAACTGCTCATCCTTGTAGTAATTGATTTTATAGCGAAACAACTTGTCTATCGCCGAGATTGCCGCGCGCTCGGATGGTAGAAGATTAGTAGCGCTGCTTCGAGGCTTCTTGAGACACGTTTTGTGTCGCAGGATAATGTTCAAATCGCAAAAGATAGCTGGCGAGACCCTTTCAGGGATTCAACCTGCCAAACCCACCCATCAAACTCGCGTCGAGAAACAGACAATAAGTCGGCAGCATAACAAAACACGTGCTTCAAGAAGCCATAGTCATCAGCATCAACGCCGACGCGCTTAGCGAATGTGCGGATGTGACGGTCTACCGCAATCGACTCGATGCCAATAAGGCATGCCAAGTAGTCAACCGTTTTTGGACCTACGCCATTCACCTTTTGAAAGGCCGCTCCAAACTCGCCGGTCTTGTATTTTTGCTTGAGGTCTTCGACGTCCTGAACGTCTTCGTCATACAGAAAGGCAACGATCCGTTCGAAGCGAGCGATTTTTTGGTGATGGCTCCACTGAAGGAAGGCACCTGTTTCACCATCGTTAATAATCCCGATAAGCGCGGAAATTGTATCGGCTTGCGGATGCTGGTTCAGAATGTTTGTTACTCTGGGCCGAACAACCGTAGAGTAGCGTAGTCCCGCCTGAAGAGCAGTGTCCGCTAATACTGCCCCCATATGGTTGCAAACCATGCGCTTCGTCAGGCGCGCTTCCGTTAAGCCTTGGTTGCTGGCAAAGTCAGCAACCTTCCTCGCAGCCGTTAGCACTGCAATGGGATCATGTTCACGTGAACGCGTCATCAAAGTAGCCCCGTTTGCCGGAGTGCTGCTAAACGTTCTACGCAATTTGGGCAAGCCCCGCAGGGTAGTTTGCTCGAGGCTTGACAAGAGAATGTTCGACCTATCGGAACACCCAGTTTTTTAGCGTCACGAGCTACATCTGCCTTGGAAGCAAATCTATAGGGTGAAAAAAAGCGGACGGGTCCGACCGCTTCAGTTAGGCCATCAAGTTTGTTCAGAAAATCGGCGGTACAATCAATTTCCTTAGCGTGGTTGCTATTTATGAAACCCGTGTAAACTTCACGGATGCCCAAGGTTTGAGCTCTGGCTGCAGCAGCGGAAAAAAACAACATGGTTCTATAGGGCACATAAAGATCGTCGTCTTGAACTTCATCTGACCACAAGTTGGGTTCGTCGATCAATCGAGAAGTGGAGCCCCTGAATAGGTCAGAAATTTTGTTTCGTTCAGGAGGCATTACCCCTTGAGGCATGACCTCATTCAGTCGATTCCATTCGGTTTCTACGCAGTGCTGACCGTAGTCAAAGAACACAGGAACTACAGTTTTTCCTTCTGATACAAGCCGGTATGCAACAGTGGTTGAATCCAGACCACCGGACGCTAACAGCAGTGTTCGTGTCATTTCCTGGTGCTCCGCAACTTCGATAGACAAGAGAACAAGCCGTTAAGGCACTCCCCCAATGAATCCGAAAAAACTTCACTACCCGCCATAACCATGGTGTTCTTGTTTTCACATCGTGGGTCGTAGGTGATCACTGGCGTTCTGGATTTCAGGGCATAGCCGATTTCGACCAAAGTGCCTGGGTCCTTCTCCAACGGTACCGCAAAGACAACGTCACACTTTTCAAGGAGGGCTAAGTCCTTATTGTAGGCCTCACGCAGCGTATGGATGTCGGCTGGGCGAGCCACTTCACCGTTTTCTTGAACAGGGCGTCGCACGTTGAAATTATGATATTCCAGAGCGGACACGGCTTCATCCAATTCATGCTTGTCGATGTAAGAAAAATCGGGTGCAGCAAGATAAATGTTGAATGCTGTCCTTTCGTGCCAGGGCAATGATACTCCACCCAGCGATCGCACCAACTCCATTGGCAGTTTCAAATCTCTTTGAACGTCTCGACGCAGATCGTCTGGGTATGTCGTTTGAGCGTAACGTGTAGCAGCCTGTGCACCGCGCCAGGTTGCTTCGTTAACATCAATGGGTGCCAATGCGGCCATCACAGCAGCGTATACATCACCGACACCAACCGAGTTCACTGTTTCTCCAAGTGTAGCGTGAATCTCTTCTACACCACCCTCGATTAGATTGATGAGCCTGCTTCCCCCTCGGTTTTCCTTCAACAGAAGGTAGGATGCATTTGCCGATCTTGCTGCTTCTTCCAGTGGGTCCAAGCACTTGCCACCCAACGCATCAAAAAGGTCGGAAGAAGTCGAAATCACTATAGTCTGAATGCGATCCTTGAAGCACTCCAGCTCAAGAAAAGACTCAACTCCGTAGGCAATATCCACAGTGACGTTCGCATTGGATCTTAGGAGTTCACTCAATGTGGATAGTGAGAACTTGCCTGGGAAAACTACTATCTGTTCAAATTTTTCTAATTGGTTTCCAACTTCCCTCATAGAAACAGATTTTCGCTCACGCAGGAGTTCTTCATATCCTTGGTCGCCAACTTCTGTGACATCGGAAATAAAAATAACATTGGGAGAGCTGGAGATTTCACCAAGCCAGATAAACTCAGTGCAACCGTGCGCATGAAGGTAATCTGTCGCTTCTTGGATAAGATAACTTGGGCAAATACCGGCGACTGCAAATGGAAAGCCGCAAGCCCACAGACCTCGAGCAGCATGAATGATACCCCCAAGGCGCATCTTGGGTGCAAGACCTTTTCCTAACTGAACGAAGTCAACATAAACTTCGCCTACGACCAAAATCGGGTTTGGGTCAGTGATGTTAGACAATTGTAAAATCTACGGTCGTTTGAGGGTTGGGGAAAGTGGATGAGCTTTGAACAATGCCAACGTAGTTGAAGCCTTCGTTCAAGCATGCGGCAAGATAGTTAAATCGAGTCGGTAATGCCCCAACAACTACCCCGTTTGTGTCCAACGCCACGATCCGTTGTGCAACGGTAATCGTTAGCTCGGTTCCCGGTGGCGGAACGGTTCCGGTGTTCGTGAAGTAGTCACACTGTCCGACCTCTTCTAATTCTGTCGAAAAGGCCATCGCACATTGATCGGTTCCGCTGCTGCCTCCTGATCCACCACTTCCGTTTGAACTTGAAGGCGATCCTGAATAATCCGAAAATCTACCAGAGCCACTGCTGCCCATAATTGATCCCCCTTAGGGCTGAAGTTAATGAATTTTCATCAACCCTAAATGAGTTTTCTGTGACGTCAATCCAAGAAAACACCGCTCTGGTATTGTTTCAGAACCCGTCCTTCGATCCCCATCATCGGCGAAACGCAGAAGTGCTTCTCATCAAGTATGTATTTGATGCAATGCGCAGCATTTTTTAGATTGGGAGCAGTGTTTGGAAACAGGAGTCTCAAACGACGCATGTAGTAGCCGAAATCGACACACGCTGTAATTGACATCAGGTAGGCTCCATGATCGACGCCTTGCCGATGCTCAGAGTTCCTTCACTCATCCAGTGGATAGCGACGCCATATAGAAGTTTTTCGGGCCACTTCCTGCGAACCATGGAGGCATAAGCGTCAATTTGCGGTCGATAGCTCGCAAAGCGTGCGTCAGGATCGGGACAAGGCCCAGATTTATGGTCGATGATCAACAGCCCGTGCGGTCCCTCGGCAAGGCAGTCGAGAATGGCATTGGTTTCCAATCCGTCGGCCGCTTTTTCCTGCAAGGGTAGTTCGAAGTGGAGCCTGTCATAACCCTGGTCGGTTAGCCATCGGGTCAAGGCCTCCGCTTGGGCGGAAATCTGGGCGATGGCCTTTTCAGGCAAGCCGGTTGCGGCGGAAATCCGGTCGACCAGATCGGGGCGCTCGGCCAGAACACGGAAAGCCAAGTGCCAGGCAGTGCCGCGTTCGACTGCGCTACTCGTGCGGGTCTCTGTAACGCCCTCTGCCAGCCGCACAGTTTCGAGGAGCACGTCAGATTCCTGTCCGGGGGCTTTGAGGGTTGAAGGACTGCGGCGCCACGGCGTTCGCGCACTTTCAGGGATGGTGTGCGGCAGGCCCAAGCGTAGGTGCGCCGCACTTCCCGACTGCTCAGTTTCCACTGGCTCTTCTGGCAAGCCCTCTGTCACCTGCGCCGCAAAGGTCTGTCCGGCGACAGTCAGTGTGTCATCGCCAGGTTCAAACCCTGCACGATCACGCAGCAGGTCAACCATGCGCTCTGCGTGCTCGCGTGGTTTGGACCGTTCCCGAGGCATTGCGAGGATCAGCCGATCCCGCGCACGTGTCAGCGCGACATAGAGTTTGCGGGCCGCGTCGCGTTCGTCCTCGGGGCGGCGGGCCTCGGTGAAAGGGACTTGCGATTCCGGCGCTGCGAAATCGGGCAGGTAGCTCAATCCAGCATGATCGAGAACATTGTCGAGATCGTGGAAGGTATCGAAATCGGCCCGCAAGGTGCCCGGGCGCTCGGCAATCTTCTGATCAAGCCCTGCGACAAGGGTGATCGGCCATTCGCGCCCCTTGGCGGCGTGCCAGGTGCAGATCTCGATCCCGGAAGCAGACCAGCCATCCGGGTCGGGATGGCGATCCCATTCCTTGGCAGATTGATGCGCAATCCAGCCGAGGAAGACTTGTACCCCAGCACCGTGGAAGCCTGCGGCGGCGCGCAGGTCCTGTGCCATGGTGTCAAACTCCTGTGCTTCGGCCTCAAGGCGTGCCAGATCGGCCAGCGCTTGTGCCGGTTGCGCCAATCCGGCAGACCAATCGCGTAGTTTGGTCGTGCGCAGGACTTCCGCGAGGGTGTCGGCCACGGTGCGTGTTGCAATGCTGTCATTCAGGGTGTGCAGAGAAACGATTGAAACATGTGTGTTCAGCACCCCGTCAACGGCGTTGCGCAACGCGTCCTCCAGTGGCACGCGCGGTGGGCCAAGGGTCAACCATGTCAAGGCTGCGTGGGTGTCGTCCGGATCCGCTGCCAACGCCAGCGCGGCGCGGGCGACACGCATCGCGGGCGCTGTCAGCCAACCGTTCTGCTGGATGCGCACGGGTAGGTCATGGGCTTCGAGGGCGGCGGCAGCCGCGCTGGCCTTGGAGTGGGTATAGGTCAAAACGGCGACGTCGCTTGGCTTGGCTGGGCGCATCTCCTTGCTTGCCTTGTCATAGACCGGCGTTCCTGCATCCAGGATGTCAGCCACCCGATTGGCGATGCAGGCGGCCGTGGTGTCCTTGCGCCCACCAGGCAAGTTCAGCACCTCGAGTGCGGGCTCTTCTGTCGCCTCGCGTTGCGGGCTTAGCGGGTCGTACTGGTCGAAGAGCGTCGGGCCAAGTGCATTGACCATCTCCATGATCCGCGCTTCGGAGCGCCAGTTTCGGTCAAGCGGCGTGACCGCATCCGGATTCGCAGCTTGCAAGGCCTCTGACAGCCGTGGGTCAGCACCTTGAAAACCCATGATGGATTGTTTGATGTCGCCCACGATCAGCGCTCGTTTTGCCCCCTGCGCAAGCCGCCAGAGCAGCGCGAACTGCACCGGGTTGGTGTCCTGGAATTCGTCGATCACAACGCAGTCGATTTCGCCCAGAACGGCATTCAGAATCTCGGGGCGGTTGCGAAGAAGGGTTTCGGTCTCCGCGATCATGTCAGCATAATCGATTAGCCCGGACTGGCGCTTGGCAGTCTGGTAGGCCTCCAGAACCTGCTGAGCGCCAGTGACCAACGCGGTCAGATGCGCGCGGGCATCGGCCAAGGGGCCAGGATGGCGAGGCAGTGCGCTGGCGGCATCCATGACGGCCTGGGCGAGGGCGTCATAGCCTTCTGGTGTGGGGGTGCCGCGTTTCGTTAACCTGAGGTTGCGCAGTTTCTGCCATACCATCCAATCCTTTTCGAGCACACCAGGTCGGTTGGCCTTGCGCAGGATCTGGTGGTTTCTTGCGAACTCATCGCGGACAGACTTCTTTGAAGCAAAATGTGGAGCGAGGCTATCCGGAAAGACCTCCAATAAACCATGTAACGCTCGGCGCAATGCCGCGGTCAGGGCATCGCCATCCGCCTCGACCGGGCCGTAGCCCTCGGCCAGCGCATCCAGAGCCGGCGCCAGGATGTCCAGCGACTGCCCGCGCGCACCGAGCCCGCGGATCAGGTCGACCGTTCGCAGAACATCAGCACGAAACCCATCTTCGGCGGTGGTCTGCGTCGCGTGAGACCACGCATAGCCGAACCGTCCGAGGTCTGCCATCAGCGGTTCCAGTGCCTCGCATCTGTGCATTTCCAACCGGATTAGCAGGTCGCGTTCCGGCTCACTCAAAAGACGGCTTTCCGGGGAGCGCCCGGCGGCGAAGGCATGCTCCGTAAGCAGCCTTTGCCCCAACGCGTGGATCGTACCCATGTAGGCGCGGTTGATTTCCAGCGCGTCGTGCAATCGACCGCGCCCCATCAACTCACTGCGTACACGATCCCGCATTTCGGCGGCGGCCGCTTCGGTGAAGGTCACAGCAAGAATCCGCCCCGGCGCGACCTCGCCGCTTTCGACCCAAGCCCCCAACGTCTTCTGGATGTGATAGGTCTTTCCAGCACCGGCTCCGGCCGGAACGAGGGACAGTTGTGTCATTGCGCGTCCCCCTCAGTGGCGTCATCGGGCAGGCTGAAGGCTGCAACGAGTGGGATGTCGAGGGCATAGGCCTTTATCCCGCGCTCCTTGTCGAAGGACTTTGCGTCGCTCAGGTGATTTAGGCGGACCGTACCTGCGCCGACTTCGGCCAAGACTTCAGA
>NZ_LUKH01000076.1:0-8425 GCF_001593695.1 Leisingera sp. F5
CAACAAGACCGACTTCTTTACCGCGCAGATGTACAATGACCAGGCGTCCTATGACATCGCCTGTTCCGTGCAGCGTGTGGCCGAGGCCAAAGGCATCACTTCCTCGCAGGTGGCGCAGGCCTGGGTTCTGCGCAAGTCAGAGATTTCGTCGATGCTCGTCGGTGCGGACAGTGTTGCCCAACTCGACACTGCCTTTGCGGCGCTTGAGACAGAACTCGATGCAGAGGATTTGCACGAGATCGAACGCAACTACACGCCCTGTGACCTGATCAACGACTACACAGCAGAAAAGCGCACCCCGCGCACCCCGCGTGCAGCCATCGGCAAATATGCCGGCCAGACACCGGAAAACCACGACCTGAGCATCCCGAGTACGGCCATCGGCCAATACGCGGATCAGGCGGCAAACGTGGCTTGATCCACTGCCCGCGTGCCTCAAGCACGCGGGCATGTTTTCGCATGTCTCCAAGCTTCTGAAAGGGATGCACAGAATGAACTCGCATTACAGGGATCACCGGAAGATCGACCCAAGCCAGGGCGCACGCCTTGGCGACGGGACGGAAAATGACGGCAACCGGGTCGAGATCGGACCAACCGCGCTCGCCCATGCCGAATGGCGCGAGGCGGGTCTGGAACTGCCCGACCTGGCCGAGATGCGCAAAGCCCGCCATAAGCGCCTGACCGACGCCATCGTCGCGCGCGGCTATGGCGGCCTTCTGATGTTCGACCCTTTGAACATCCGCTACGCAACCGACACGACGAACATGCAATTGTGGAACACCCACAACCCGTTCCGGGCCTGCCTGCTCTGCGCCGACGGTTACATGGTTATCTGGGACTACAAGAACGCGCCGTTCCTGGCCGAGTATAATCCGCTTGTCCGCGAGAGCCGGTCCGGCGCGGACATGTTCTATTTCGCACGCGGCGACCGGATCGGCCCGGCGGCCGACGCCTTCGCCGCCGAGGTGGCGGACCTGCTTGCCACCCACGCACCGGGCCATACTCAGATCGGCATCGACAAGATCCAGCCTGCCGGATTGGACGCGATCCGCCGCGCGGGGTTGGAGTATCGCGACGGCGAGGAAGTCACCGAACGCACGCGGGGAATCAAGACCGAGCACGAGCTGCGCGCCATGCGCTGCGCCATCCATTCCTGCGAACGCGCCATGGCCGCAATGGAAGACTTCGCGCGCACCGAGATTCCGAACGGCGGGGTGACCGAAGACGACGTCTGGGCCGTTCTGCATGCCGAAAACATCAAACGTGGCGGCGAATGGATCGAAACACGGCTGCTCACCTCGGGGCCGCGCACAAACCCCTGGTTCCAGGAATGCGGGCCTCGGGTCATCTCCGAGAATGAGATCCTCGCTTTCGATACTGATCTGATCGGACCTTACGGCATCTGCGCTGACCTCAGCCGCACATGGTGGATCGGCGACGACCTGGCGCCGGCCCATATGCGCGAGAGCTATGCCGAGGCCGTCGAACACATCCGCTACAACACGGCGCTCCTGCAGCCTGGCCTCCACATGGAGGACCTGACCCGCTCATTGCATGTGCTGCAGGACAAGTATCAGGCGCTCAAATACTCCTCGCCGATGCACGGGGTGGGGATGTGCGATGAGTGGCCTCTGATCGCCTATCCCGACCGTCTGGTGGAAGGTGCCTTCGACGCCGTTCTCGAGCCCGGCCTGACGCTGTGTGTCGAGGCGCTGGTGGGCGAGGTCGGCGGGGACCACATGGTCAAGCTGGAGGATCAGGGCGTGGTGACCGGCAGCGGGTTCGAGACGATCTCAACCTATCCGCTCGACGCGCGCCTGATGGGCTGAGCAACCCAGTCAGAGTTTGCAATGCGCAAATCCCGCCAGCAAACCCCAAACACAGTCTGCTGGCGGAACAGTTTTCACAAACCAGGGAGGAAAGTATGAAACCACCTTTAGGAGAATTGGACATTCCAGTTTCGGAGAGCGGCTTTTACGCCGGGTTTTCGAAAAACGTGGCCGTTGGCGCCAAGCTGCTCGTCACGGCGCTGATCGTATGGGCCGTAGCCTTTCCCGAGAGCGCTTCATCGGCGCTGGGATCCCTCAACACGCTCATTCTCGGAGTGTTTAACTACTGGTACATCTATGCAGTAGCCTTCTTCCTCATCCTTTGCCTGGTGCTGGCGCTCCTGCCGGTCTCCGGCCGCTTGCGGTTGGGACTAGACGGTGAAAAGCCGGAATTCTCGAATTTCTCATGGTTTTCCATGATGTTCAGCGCGGGTATCGGGATCGGGATGCTGACTTTTGCGACCGCTGAACCGATTTACCATTTCCAGAACAACCCCAACGTGATCATGGGCGAAGTTGCCGGCACCTCGGCAGAAGCCGTACGCTCGGCCTATATCTGGTCCTTCGCGCATTGGGGGCTGTCGGCCTGGGGCGCATATGCAATTGCCGGGCTGGCCTTTGCCTATTTTTCCTACCGCCGCAATCTGCCGCTGACGGTGCGCACTGCATTGATCCCGCTGTTTGGCAAGTCGCTTTCGGGGCCGCTGGGGCATTTGGTCGACATCGTGTCGGTGGTCGCCATTGTTTTGGGCATTGCGCAGACGCTTGGGTTTGGTGTGGAACAATTCGTGGCCGGCCTGGCACGCATAGGCGTCGGTGACTGGCTGCTGGTGGCCGACGGAAACGGCGGCCAGAAAGCCTCTTTCGCCGCGATCCTGTTCGCCCTTTTGGTCATTGTCGGCGCATCTACGCTGTCGGCCCTGTCCGGTGTCGGTCGCGGAATCAAATGGCTGTCGAACCTGAATATGGGGCTGAGCTTTTTCCTGTTGGCGTTCTTCCTGATCTTCGGATCCACGATGTTCGCTCTCGAAGTGTTTTTCGTCGGCATCTGGGACTACCTGCTCGCGCTGCCGGAAATCAGTTTCACCGTGTGGTCTGATGATGGCACCGAGAAGGGTGCGGCTCTGGCCGGATGGCAAGGCGGCTGGACAGTGTTCTATTGGGCCTGGTGGATTGCCGTGACGCCGTTTGTCGGCCTGTTCCTGGCCCGGATTTCACGCGGTAGAACAGTGCGTGAATTCATTCTTGGCGCGATGATCATTCCGTCGATCATGTGCTTTATCTGGTTTGCCTTTATCGGTGGAACGGCCATTGATCTGGAACTGAGCGGCGCGGCCGAAAACGCGATCCTGGGCGTTGGGATTTCCGATCAGCTCTATGCCACACTTGCGGTCCTGCTCAGCGACGGGCTGACCTGGGTTTTCTCGGTTATCGTCGTCGTATTGCTGCTGACCTATCTGGTGACATCCGCGGACTCGGCTGTGTTGATCATCAACACCATCAACGCGGCCGGTGACGATGGTCCAAAGGCGCGCCCCCATATCATCTTTTGGGGTATAGCGCTGGCATTGGTCGTTGGCGCCCTGCTCGTTGTCGGTGGCCTGAAAGCCATTCAAACCGCGATGGTCATCGCCGCGTTGCCGTTCAGCTTTGCAATGGTGCTGATGGGCTTTGCACTGATCAAGGCGATCATCAACGATAGCCGCCGGAACGCGGCAGGAGTCGCATCGACAGTGGATGATGAGGATCCGTTACCGGCTGAATAACGGCACACAATACTCCCGGAGCGCCCGCATGACCTGTTGCGGGCGCTCTTTCTGCAATCAATCTGGGGAGGGCTTTGTCAGGTTCTCTGCTCGATGAAGGCGGATTTTTGCCCCGACAGCCGCACACCAGGTCCGCACGCATTGGCAACAAACTCCGGCCCATAGCACGTCGGGAAGATTAGCCGCTGAGAGGTTATGGCCACGCGCGCAGCCCTCAAATCGCGCAGCGGGTGGCCATAACCGGGTCTCAGGTCTCAACAGTAGTTTTGCGTAAACCACACCGCTGAGGAGGCCGGGTATGACCGCCACCTATTCTACTGCGCCGACCTTACTGGTCGCCATCGACATTTCCAAACACCGCCACGAAGTTCTGATCGGTGATCCCGGCAAGAAGCGCCGCCGCCACAGCCGCTCGATCCAACTGAAACTGACCTGCCAGACTGGATCTCGCAGCAGCACGGCGCCCCCCCGATATCGGTAGCTGCCATCTTGCCGGACCAGCTCGGTCATTTCAGCAACCAGTCAGCCCTGGTTTTCCCGACCCCTGTACGATGCCGCTGCGCCACCGGCGGGCACATGTTGAGCGCTTGATGCGGACGTGTGTGGTTGTATTGCCTGACGCATCAATCAATGACGATCTGCGCCTGTTTTGTGGTCTTCAATCGTTCGGCATTGGGCATCTCACGGCGAAGCGTTCCATTGAAACGTTCGCTGTATTCGTTCTCCTAGGGTGATCCCGGAAAGATCCGAATTGGGGTCACACCGACCTTCTCGAGCCAGCTCCGGGTTGCCTGGGATGCAAACTTCGGGCCGCAGCCGGTTTCGAGGGTGTGCCGTGACCAGATGCGGAAGCGCAAAATTGTCCCGGTTGCGTCAGGCGTATTATCGAGCTCAGGATTTCTCCCGTGCGTTAGGACCTAAGCATCAGGGCCCTATTTCTCCGCGCTGAATGCCAGCTGGCCGCATCGGCAAGGAGCACGGCGCAGAAACATTTGAATGGGGTTTTCCACATTCCCGTTGTCTCCGGCCATCCCGATTTTCGCCTTCCTGGCCTATATTTGTCCAGATATCGGAGATCAGCAGGACAGGGCCTGAACACGCGTTTGCGCGAACGGGAAAGGCTTGCCCCAGGAACAGAAGGATAGGTCATGACCGAACGCAGGAGCCACATGGTCAAGTTCCGCTTAAACGAGACTGAGAATCAGCAGCTGGAACAGCTTGCCAGGCAGAGCGGCTTTGCAACAAAAGCAGGTTATCTGCGCCATGCAGCGCTGGAGGCAGGCGGTGGTGATGCGGCCCTTGCAGAGGAGATCGGAAAACTCGGTCTGGCGGTCAACGCCCTGCACGGCCGTGTTCCCGCCTCCCGGATCGACCGTCTCGCCGAAGCGGTCTGCCAGCTGGCCGAGGCTTTGGCCATGCGCGGGGCGGCACGCTGATGCGCCCATACGTGACCTTCCACAAAACCGCCCAAGCCGCCGTCGCTTACATTTTCGACGATGGCGCGGAAATTATTGGCGGCACGATCCCGGTGCTGCCCCGGCGTCGGCTTAGTCAGTATCTCGACCATCTCGCGGCGGGTCATGACATCATTCATATGACGCTGTCCTTGCCCGAAGGATTGCGCGCAAGTAGCGGCCAATGGATCCGGATTTTCCTGACGGCGCTGCGCGAAACAGGTTTCCCGGAATTCGCAACCCCATGGCTGGCCGCGCGTCACCCCGGCAAAAGTTGCGACCATGTCCATTCGGCCATCGTATCCCGGACCTTTTCGGGTTGGGTGGTCAGGCCGCGGGTGTCCCGAAAAAACACCGACCGGGTGCATGGGATGCTGGCACGACATCTGGGCCTCGAAAAGCCTGTGTATTTCGACCCGAAGATCCCCGATCTGACCCCGCCAGTGCCGCAGCGGAACCTGACCACCGATCTCCGCCGCCAGTTGCATACCGACCTCGACTCAGTGTTCCGGCATCAGCAGCCACGGTCCCTCCCCGAGCTCGACGCCGCCATGGAACTAGCCCCCGGTGAGTTTCGGCGCACCCGGGTCCTGAACTCGCACAGGACCAAAAGCGATCTCTGGGTGAATGGTGCTGGCAGCGTGCTAGGTGGAAATCTCGGTCCGGCTTGGGAACCGCGGCACCTGCGCAGCCGCCTCGAATTCACCCGCAAATTGGACGAAGCACGAAGGTTTCTGGAAGCCGCTAGTTTTTTCAATGCCCTTAACCAATACAGACCCGAATTCACGGAGTTCATACATGACCACATCCGTACCGAAAACGCTTCACCTGCCCCAGGACCATCAGGTGCTTCTCGACCAATTGATCCGGAACGAGGAACACATCAGAGTGTTGCACCCACTACTCGCGCTTCTGGAAACGCCCGAGCGGGACTCCAAGACCCTGGCGCAAGGGCTTCTGTCAGCGCTTCTCCAGATCTCCGAGGACCTGCGCCTCGGCCGTCAGCAGCAGGAAGCCAACCACCAGCAAATGGCCGCCCTCGAACGAAAGCTCGACAGCGTGCTGACCATCCTGAACCTGCCCCTGGAGTGACGTTTGGCATCCTCTTGCGGCATGTCGTCGCCTGCATCGGCGCAGGTCGCGGTTCTTGGCAGATTGCCCGCCAGGACGGGGAATTTCCGCTGCGCATCATGTTCGGCGATGGCAGCTTTGCCGCCGCCGGACCCCGCAGGGCTCTCGTGCGCGGCCCAGGAGGTGAGGCTGAGCAATTCTGCCGGTCCTATACCACCTTGATTGCACCTTCCCTTGGGATCCCAGTCCCGGAGGCGTACAGCGGCCCGTCGCTCGAGTGATCGGATGCCAGCCGGGGGATTGGAAGCTGCTTTTAGGCTGCAGCCGACGCGGAGGGAAAGCCGCGATTAGAGCGGTCTCCGCAACAGATCAATATCGGATTTTGCTTTCATAAGTTTCCTGCGGCCAACAGCCTGCTGGACCCGCGCTGCCGGGGGCTGGGAAGGACTTTCATATGTGAAATTCTGTCAATGGCCGAGGAGTTAGATTTGACTGTCCTCAGTCGAGGGATTGTCCATCGTAAATGATCTCGGGAAGGCGCAGCGCATTGATACCATCGACGCAGCCAAGGTTAATTCGGTAGTGGCCCGGATTTAGGCGAGTTTCGACGAATGTCTGAATACCACATTGGCTGCAAAAGTGATGGCGGGCTGTCATCGAGCCAAATTGGTATGTTGATAGGGCATCCCCCTTCGCTGAGATTTCAATGTCTTCCGGCGCTATCGCCGTCATCGACATGGATATGCCTTTACGGGCGCAGATGGAGCAGTCGCATCGCATGGCCTGCTCTATCTCGGGTGCAGAGAACGTGAACTTCACTGCACCACAGTGGCAACTTCCGGTGTATCTGATCATCTGTGCCCCTTATGTTTGCTTCCTAACGAGGCTACATTATTTGGGTCTTAACACTTTCACCGGCCGCGACATGCTTAGTCGGCTTTGGTCAACTCCGACCTATACTGACGAAGGTCTTGCATCGCCGGTTTGTAAGCTAAACCATTACTGTATACCGACCTTGCGTAAGTCTTTTCTTATTCGTGCCTGTCTGGATGCAGGATCACCAAGTACCGTTTTCGGCGCGCACCGGTTGATGAGGGTGCCGCCCTTTTTGTTGTCGGCTATCCCGACCGAGCCCCGCACGCGGCGCCCTCGACTGGAAAAGGTGGTGTTTCCATCGCCGTGCGCCAGAGCTGGATCGCGAGCTTGCGAGCGACGGCGACAATGGCATTTTACCCGATCCCATGCTTCGCAAAATAGTGATTGTAGATGGCCTTTGCCTCTGGATCGTGCCAGGTCCATTGTCATGCCGCTTCGACCAATATGCCGCGCAAGCGTTTCTGCCTGACCGGGCGTGGCTTTGCTCTTGTAGGGCTTCTGCCGCTCGAACTGACGACGGGGGCAAGACCGAGATAGGATGTGACTTCCTCCGGTCTGTTGAACCGTTCGGGTAAGAACAGCTCTGCAGGAAAATGCGCCGCCGCCGTTTCGCCTACGCCGATGACCGAGGTGAGGTGCTTGAACCAAAGCAGCCATCCGCCAGGCGGCGGCGGTCCTGGCTAATGCTGCCTCCTGCAACGTTGGCAGCGAAGCGCAGACAGCGACCTTTGCACAGTCGTGGCTCCTCGGGCAGGGCAATAGGCACGACCGGCCTTTTCCGGACCTTCGCCCTAGCTTCACGTTGCTGCAGGCGCAGCCCGCTTTCCGGTCATTCGCCGCGCGAGCAAAATCTGGAGATGATCGAACTCACAGCCTGCGGGACTTGCTGCCGTTCGCCGCAGGTGCGAAAGACGCGACAAAAAGCGGTCACCTCAGCCCCGACGAGCGGAGAGCCGTCATTCTCTGCGGGAGCGTGTGACTTTTTCGGAAACGAAGAAGCCGACATTGATTTCATTTCGCGAAATTGGGTTCGAGTAGAAGGCAACCACGCTTGACTCGACCCAAGATAAAACATTGCGTCCACAGAAACGGCTATGCTCCGTCTTCGCTAGCGCTGGATGCCTCACTGTTCATTGGCTTCAAATTGATGCCGAGTTTGTTGGCTAGGGTATCGATGCGTTGCGGCTCCACTTCGGAACGAACGCTTTCAATCACCTCTACAAAGTGACCTCTTTGTTCGTCGTCAACCTTGGCAAGCGCAGATTTCAACGATCTAGAATGCCTTTCAACAAAACCTACACCTTGCTCGCTCGCGGATGCGATGGCCGGCGTGGCAAAATTTCTCACTTTTGCATCGTCGGATGACTTGGAGAATATCTTATCGGCAAGTTCCGAGAATCTGGCTTGGACGTATCCGAAGGTTGCTTTG
>NZ_LUKH01000077.1:0-8368 GCF_001593695.1 Leisingera sp. F5
GCATTACGCGCGCCTTCAGGCCGGGGGCCATGGCGAGGATGCGCCTGACCTCGTTGCGGCTCAGCACAAGCGGCACTTTCACCGGTTCCTTCAGGCGGAAAACCTCGGCTGCCAGATCATGCCGCCGCAGGGTGACCCGGAACAGAAACTTCACCCCGGTCATGGTTTGGTTGCGGGTGCAAATGCTGGTCCCGGTCTCGATCAGATGCTGCTGGAAGTGCTTCACGTCATCCGGTGAAGCTGTCTCCGGAGATCGCCCGAGCCAGGAGGCAAACCGCCTGCTGCCTGCGCAGTGCTGCTATTGATCCTGCCGCTTCGATCTCCAAGCGCCACGTCTTCAATTGCGAGCTCGTCACTCCAAGCTCCTTGGCAACACCACCTTGTGTGGCACCAGGCTTATAGAGCCGACCAACAGCTGCGGCTTTGAATTCATCTGTGAACGTCCGTCTCGTTTGTCCCATTCCATGCTCCTTTCCTGGACAGGGGTAAATTACCCTGGTGTCCGGGAACAGGGACGAAGTTCAAACCCCTATCGCAGAGCGATTTAGTGCTTGCGCGCTTTGCGTCTGCAGCGAAAAGCAGGGAGGGCGGAAAATTAACTATTGCTGCAAACGCGAGCCTTTCAGATCGGATGCCGGAAGCCGACATTCAGGCGTTACCGAAGTCGGGCGTTGCTCTGCGATACAAAAAAGCTGGCTCCAGACCAACCTGCCTCAGCCCGAATACTGCAAAACGCGAAAATTCGGCTGTTGGCGTACGCTCTCACTTGGCCTCTCGTGAAGAGACCAGCACCGTTCCGACGATACCAAAAGGGCAAGAGTTTAAACCTTTGCCTCAGTTTGGCCAACTCATTGGCCAAGTCTTTGTCCGAAAGCAACGCCCTTGCCAACTGGCTTGCAACACAGGAGCCGCACGCCAGTCCCAAGTTGCTAAAGACCGTTATCATAGGCGGGAATTTAGTTGATTTGCGTCAGTACTAACTCTGCAAACTGCCACCGGTTAACAAGGTCAGCCCCGTCTGTGCCATAGCGATGCTCAATTCTTCGCCCAGGGCTTCCCACAGATGTTCCAGCCCTGCTTCGCCGCCCGCCGCGATTGCAAATTGCAGGATCCGCCCGAAGAACGTGAAATCCGCTCCGGCGGACAGCGCCTTGAGGACGTCCTCACCCGACCGCAGACCACTGTCGTAGAACAGGGGGAACTCCGGTCCGAGCGCCGCGCGGATTTTTGCGAGCATATCTATCGGGGCCGGTGCGGCCTCCAACTGGCGGGCGCCGTGGCTGGAGACCTGGATCGCATCAACGCCCGCCGCAACCAGCATGCGGGCATCTTCAACATCCAGAACACCCTTCACCACCAGTTTTCCAGGCCAGGCATCGCGCAGCCGTGCCAGCGTGTCCCAGGTGGCGCGGGCGCGGCTTTCGGTGCGATCGAAGTCGTAGCCTTCCCTCTCAAAATTCGCCATTCCCGGCTTCCCTTTGAGGAGGGTGGCCAGCGACCAGCGCGGGTGCAGGGCAAAGTCGATGAACTGGCGGGGGCCGATGCGGAACGGCATTTTGAAGCCATGGCGCAATTCGCGCGGGCGGCGGCCGACTTCGGGCACGTCCACTGTCAGCACCAGGGTTTGATAACCGGCGGCCCTGGCGCGCTCGGCCAGTTTAAAGGCGCTGCTGCCGTCGCCGCTGAAATAGAGCTGGAACCAGGCGTATCCCTCTGCGGTCTCGATGATCTGCTCCAGCGGGGTGGAGGCCACGGTAGAGACCCCATGCGGCACGCGGTAGCGCGCGGCCAGCCGCGCCAGCATCAAATCGGCGCCGGGAGCCGACAGGTTGCACATGCCCATCGGCGCAATCCCAAAGGGCCGGTCTGCCTCAGCGCCAAAAATCCGGGTGGTCAGAGAGCGCTGGCTGACATCCCGCAGGATGCGGGGCCGCAGGGTAATGGCATCCAGGGCGGCGCGGTTGCGCGCCGCCCCGGCTTCCTGCCCGGCGGCGCCGTCGATATAGTCAAACACCATCCAGGGCAGCCGCCGCCGGGCCAGGCGGCGGGCGTCCTCAGCGGAATGGATGGCGCCTGCGCCCATCAGCCGGCCACAGCCTTCATGAAGCGGTCGCGGATCACCACCGGGTCCATCGTGATCACCGGCATCTTGGCGTTGCCGCTGTCGCATTTGACCACCAGCACCGTGGCCTCGCCGCTGGCCAGCGCCTCCTCCAGCGCAGGGCCGGTGTCCTTGTCCTGCACCTCCACCACCCGGGTGCAGCCGGCGGCGCGGGCCATGGCGGCCAGATCGGTGCGCTGGCTGGTATAGGTCGGCTGATCGCCGGTGGAGCCATAGGAACCGTTGTCGATGATCATCAGGATGTAATTGCCGGGCGCGTTGTTGCCGATGGTGGGCAGGGTGCCGAGGTTGGTCAGGATCGAGCCGTCGCCGTCGATCACGATCACCGGTTTCGGCTGCGCCAGCGCCAGGCCCAGCCCGATGGAGGAGGCCAGCCCCATGGTGCCCAGCATGTAGAAATTGCTGGGCTGGTCATCGATTGCATGCAGCTCCTGTGACGGAATGCCAATGTTGCAGACTACCAGCTGGGTGCGCAGGATGGGTGCGATCTCTTTCAGGATTTCGGAACGGATCATTGGTCGCCATAGCCTCCCCAGAAGTTGGCGTCGGTCAGGATGGCAACGGGCTTGTTGCACATGAAGGTGTATTTCAGGATGTTGTCCAGCTCCTCGACGTCCTTCTGCCAGTGGAAGTGGTAGGTGGGGATGTTGAGCTGCGCCAAGAGCGCCTTGGTATGCACTGCCATTTCCACCTGGCAGGCCACCGGCTCGCGCAGCTCACCGCGGTAGGAGATCAGCATCGGCAGCGGCATCCGGTAGTACTGGATCAGCGTCGCCAGCGTGTTGATGGTGACCCCGATGGCGGTGTTCTGCATGATGATGGCCGGGCGCTTGCCGCCCATCCAGGCGCCGACGCACAGCCCCATGCCCTCATCCTCCTTGTTGGAGGGGATATGGAAGATGTCGTCGCGCTGGTCGATCTCCTCGATCACGCCGGCCAGCTGCTTGCAGGGCACGGTCGTGACGAAGGAGACGCCGTTGGCTGCCAGATCGTCAGCGATCCTCTTGTCGATATTCATAGTCGGTTGCCTTTGCTTCGGAAGTCTTGTTTCGGGGTCAGGAGGTGCGGCAGACATGCACCGCGCAGGGCGCGTGGCGGACCACGCGGGCGGCTGTCGAGCCGAGGAAAAAGTCGCTGAGGCCCGGTTTGTGGGAGCCCACGACGATGCAGTCCATGCCGTGCTGTTCGGCGTATTCGACGATGGCGCGGTAGGACCGGCCCTTGACGATCTCTGCCGTGACATTGCCGTGGCCTGCGGTTTTACTGGCCAGTGCCTGGCGGGCTTTTTCGAAGCCTTCGCGCACGGTGTCTTCGTCCAGGTAAGCGGTGACCGAACTGTGCGGCGGCTCATAGACATGCAGCGCGGTGATCTGCCCGCCGGGGCTGCACAGGGTGGCGGCGGCCTTCAGCGTTGTTCCGGACACCCCGTGATCCAGGGCCATGGGAACCAGGATATTGTCATACATGGTTGATCTCCGTTTGTTTGGGGCGCGGGTTCAGGCCCAGGGGTCGAGGATGATCTTGGGCGCGGCCACCGCGCCGCTGCGCAGGTCGCGGAAGGCAGCGGCGCCGTCTGACAGCGGCCGCTGCTCAGGCCAGTCCAGCGGGCCTAGGCGGCCGTCAAAGATCGCTTGCGCGGTGTCGCGGAAGTCCTGCGCGGTATAGGTGTAGGTGCCGATAAAGGTGATTTCCTGCAGCGTCATGCGACGGATATCCAAACCTCCGGTGTCCTCGCCCAAGCCGACATGGGCAATCACTCCGCCGGGCGCGGCGGCTGCTGAGGCGGCAGCGCGGGTGGCGGCATAGCCCACCGCGTCCACCACCAGCGGCACCGTGCCCTGAAACTCGGAAACTGCCTGCTGGCCGCAACGGTCCGCCAGGAAGGCCCGGCGCGCTGCGTTGGGTTCCTGGATGGCGACGTCCGCCACCCCCATTGCCCGCAGCGCCAGGATTGCCGCCAGTCCGATGGCGCCGCCGCCGATCACCAGCGCGCGGCGTTCCATCTCAGGATGCAGCGCCTCCAGCGCCAGACGGACGGCGTGCCAGCTGACCGCCAGCGGCTCTGCCAGTGCGGCCTTCTCCAGCGGCACCTCGTCCGGCACGGTGACAAGGTTGCTGTCCGGCATTGCCACAAACTGGGCAAAGGCCCCTTCGCGCGGCGGCATTGAGATTATCTGGCGGCTGGCGCAGAGGTTCTCGCGCCCCGATGCGCACGCGGTGCAGGTGCCGCAAGTCACCAGCGGGTTTATTGCCACCCGGCGGCCTGCCTGCAGGCCGTCCTCGATCACACCCGCTGCCTCGTGCCCCAGGATCAGGGGTGCGGGCCTGCGGTTGTCGTGGCCGAGATAGGCATGCATGTCGGACCCGCAGATGCCAGAGGCTTGGATGCGGATCAGATGTTCGCCTGACCGGCCCGCCGCCATCGGCACGTCGCGGAACGACAGCGTCTCAACCCCTTCATAAACCAAGGCTTTCATTTCGCAGTGAACCCTCCGTCAACCATCAGGATCTGTCCTGTCACATAAGAAGATGCCTCTGAGCAGAGGAACAGCAGCGGCCCGTCGAGATCCTCCAGCCTGCCATTGCGGCCAATGCAGGTCTGCGCCGCATTGCGAGTCGCACGTGGTTCATCGCCGAAAACCGCCTGTGTCAGCTCAGTCGGGAAGAACCCCGGTCCGATCGCATTGGCGGTGATGCCATGGGGCGACCAGGCTTCCGCCATCGCACGGGTCAGCTGGCCGATGCCGCCTTTGCTGGCGCCATAGGCAATGCCGCCGGGAAACGCCCGCGCCGTCTGCAGCGAGGCGAAGTTGACGATCCTACCCCAGCCCCGCGCCTTCATCGCCGGCACCAAGGCCTGGCTGAGGAAGAAGGGCGCCGAAAGATTCAGCGCCAGAGTCTGATCCCAGCCCTCTGCCGTCACTTCATCTGCGGGTTGACGCGTGTTGACACCGGCCGCGTGGATCAGGATGTCCGGCGCCCCGAAGGGGGCCGTGACAGTGTCCCGCAGCGCCTTCAGCGCGCTGCGGTCCGCCACATCCGCCACCGCATAAGCCGCGCTTGGCCCGATCTCAGCACAGATGCTTTCCAAAGCCTCCGACCGGCGGGCCACCGCCACCACCTGCGCTCCGGCTGCCGCAAGAACCACCGTCGCCCGCCGCCCCAGTCCGGAACTGGCGCCGGTGATGCAGGCAGTGCGGCCTGCCAGGTCAAACAGGGCTCGCGGGTCAGCCATTTGCGGTCAGGTCAAATGTTTCGTTTGGGAAATACTTGGCCAGCCGCACATCAGCGGCGCGGGCGTGGCCCTCCATCCCCTCCAGCCGGGCAATCCGCGCCGTGGCCTCGGCCACTGGTTTGGAACCCTCGCGGGTGGCGCGCTGCCAGGTGACGATCTTCATGTATTTGTGGACCGACAGCCCGCCAGTGTAGCTGGCCGCGCGCGAGGTCGGCAGCACGTGGTTGGTACCCGCCGCCTTGTCGCCGTAGGAGACGGTGGTCTCCTCGCCCAGGAACAGCGAGCCGTAGCAGGTGAGCCGCTGCAGCCACCAGTCCAGATCCTCTGTCTGTACGGTCAGATGCTCGGGCGCGTACTCGTCGGAACAGGCCGCCATATCCTCGCGGTCCGCACAGAGGATCACCTCGGCATAGTCGCGCCACGCGGCGGTGGCGTTTTCGCAATTCACTTCCGGCAGATCGTCGATGTAGCCCGGCACCAGCCGCATCACTTCTTCGGCCAGCTTGCGGTCATCTGTGACCAGCCAGACCGGGGAGTTGTAGCCATGCTCGGCCTGGCTGACGAGATCGGTGGCGACGATATGGGCGTCGGCGGTGCTGTCGGCCAGGATCAGGCTGTCGGTGGGGCCTGCAATCATGTCGATGCCGACGCGACCGAACAGGATGCGCTTGGCCTCAGCCACGAATTGGTTGCCGGGGCCAACCAGGATGTTGGCTTTGGGCAGACCAAAGAGGCCGAATGTCATCGCCGCAACCCCCTGCACCCCGCCCATCGCCATGATTTTGTCCGCACCGCAGATATGGGCGGCATAGACGATGGCAGGGGCAACGCCGACGCCGGGGCGTGGCGGTGAACAGGCGGTAATGTGCTTGCAGCCGGCCACTTTGGCGGTGGTCACTGTCATAATGGCGCTGGCGATATGGCTGTAGCGCCCGCCCGGCACATAGCAGCCCGCCGCGTCCACCGGAATGACCTTCTGCCCGGTGACGAAGCCGGGGGAGATTTCAGTTTCCACATCCTGCATCGTGCCTTTCTGCAGCTCGGCAAAGCGGCGCACATTGTCGTGGGAGAAGCGGATATCGGCCTTCAGTTTTTCCGGCACCAAGGCGCAAGCCGCCTCAATTTCCTCGTCCGTCAGAAGCACATTGCCCACGTAGCGGTCGAACTTGGCGGCATACTCCAGCGCCTTGGCGTCGCCACCTGCCTCGATGTCGTTCAGGATGCCCTGGACAATCTTGTGGGTCTCGGACGCATCCGACTTGGGGGTCAGGGCGGCTTTCTTCAGGTATTCACGGGTCATTTCGGGGGTCCTACTTGTAGATATCAGGAAGCAGCGTGGTCGAAAGTGCCGGGAGGTAGGCAATCAGCAGCGCTACGATCAGCATGGTCAGAACAAAGGGCACGGCGCGGGCGGCGATCTTGAGGATGGACTCGCCTGTGATGCCGGAGACAACAAAGAGGTTGAGGCCCAGCGGCGGGGTGATGAACCCCACTCCCAGCGCGGTGATCATCGTGATGCAGAACTGGATTTCGTTCATGCCGATGTTGTCGGCCAGCGGCTTCAGGATCGGCGCCAGGATCACGATGTTGGGCGTTGTCTCCATCACGCAGCCGGCGGCGATCAGGATGCAGATCATCAGGAGGATCAGCAGCGACGGATCATCGGTCAGCCCGGTTACCGCGGTCACAAAACCCTGCGGCACGCCCATGACCGCCAGTGCCTCTGCAAGCGGGGCGGAGAAGGCGATGATCGGTAGGATTACCCCGTTCACCTTGGCAGAGCTGACCAGCATGGCCGGAAAATCCGACAGTTTCAGAGTGCCCAGAATGAAGCCCATCAGGATGGTGACGACAACTGCGGTGGCGCCGGCCTCGGTCGGCGTCAGGCGGCCGGAGAAGATGCCATAAAAGATGATCCCCGGCACGATAAAGGCATACCAGCCGGATTTCAGCGAATGGCCCAGGTTGCCCAGCCATTCGCCAAACCCCATGTTGCCGCCGGTTTCATAGGTATAGAGCCGGTTCATGATGATATTGGTGACGAGAATCGACACCAGGATCGCAAGGCCCGGGATCAGCGCCGCCAGGAACAAGGTGGAGGCTGAAATGCCCAGCACCAGGCCGATGATGATATAGGCGATTGAGGGCGGGATCAGGATGCCGGTGCAGGCCCCTGCCGCCACCAGCGCGCAGGCATAGGGGCGCGGGTAGCCGCTTTCGACCAGCCGGTTGATGGTCATCCGGCCGACTGCCGCAGCACCCGCGGCATCAGAACCGGAGATCGCCGCGAACATGCCGCAGACCAGCACCGTGGCAGAGCCGAAGCCGCCGCGCGTCCAGCATGTCAGCGTCTCTGCGACATCAAGAAATTTCTTGCTGAGCCCGGTGCGGACCAGCACGTCGCCTGTCAGGATGAACAGCGGCACCGCTGTCAGCGCAAAGGCGTCGATGCCGGTGAACAGGCTCTCGCCGATGGCACTGAGCGGCAGGTCGCCCGACATCACCAGCATGGTGATTGCCGCAGCACCGATGGCGGCCCAGACCGGCACAGCCAGCGCGATCAGCCCTACGAACATGATCACCGGAAGGTAGAAGTCCCAGCCCAGCTCGACTGTTTGATTGAGTGAATTCCACAGCATGCCTCAGCCCCTCAATCAAACAGCTTGTCGCCTTCGAAGACGGGAGTACCGTCACGAAGGGAGCGGAAATCGCGTACAAAGGATTGCCCGAGACGATAGATCATCAGTGCAAACCCCAATGGGACGGCGGCCAGAAACCAGACTTTGGATATGCGCAGCCCATCCGTTACCGATCCGAATTTGGCCGAAACCAGAACAGTTTCGAATGACCAGAAGAGGGCGACCAGAGCGACGGCGAACATCACCAGATCGCCAAAAATATAAGCCAGCGCCTTGGGCCTGGGCCCGAGGTAGTGGAGCATGACATCAATGCGGATGTGGGCACGTTCCTTGACCGCTGCGGCGGCCCCGATCCAGGCCAGATAAATAAAG
>NZ_LUKH01000078.1:0-8077 GCF_001593695.1 Leisingera sp. F5
TTCCTCTGCCCCATAGACAACGCCCAGCCCCCGCGGCTTCCTCCTTCCGAGGTTTGTCAACCCCGGCCGCAGGCCGCGCCAGAAAGCAATGCAGCACCCCGGCCCGCATCGAAAAACCTTCAGGAAACCGGCCAATCCAGCTCTGCCATCTGCAGCATGCCGGATACCATCCCGGTCGTTTTTCAGAGCGGCAGCCCGAATAGCATTTTGCCATCAGGCAGAACTGGATCGCGGCATCGGGGAACACCGGCGGACGGCCTGGGCGGCGAGCCACACCATATCCTTGTCGAGCCAGATCAGCAGCGACCCCCGCCGCTTAAGCGCTTCATTGCAGGACTTCCAGTTCGTCGTGCGGTAGCGAGCAGGTTCGGGCTTGGTCATGCCGAGTCTCTTAACCCACCGGTTTCCCGACGTGAATCCCTAAGGCGGTGAGTTTTGCAACAACGCCGTCATGTCATAATGAAGTCTTTGGTCTAGAAACAAAAAAGCCCCCGAACTCTGTCGGGGCCGCATGGTAACGGATATGGAAACCCTTATCGGACCATGCACCTCTGGCTCACCACGGCTACGACAGTTGTCAGTTTCATTTTGGGTCTCCTATTGGGCAAACCGTAGGGCCGTAGAGCAGTTTCGGCAATGTCTGCTTTCAACAAATGCTGCGATCTGACTAATAATCAGATTGAGCCGATTTTTCCGAATACTGCACAATGCATGAACCGCTGCTTAATGAAAATCCCGGCTTGGAAACAGCCGTTTTGCCTGATCGCACGGGTGCATGGCGCGGGTGGGATAACGGGATTTTTTCGGGGTGTCATCTGCACGGGGACCTTCGGTTTTCAGGGCATCGGGCAGCGGGTGGCTCAGTTCAGATAGTTTATAGGATATATCCTGAATGTCCTGCGCAATCAGATGCACCACGATGCCCTCCCGTTGCAGATAGCCCCGCACCTGCAGCAGCCGCCCGCCCATAACGATACGGCGGAAGCGTTCATACATCTTAGGCCAGACCACGACGTTGCTGATCCCGGTTTCATCCTCAAGTGTCAGGAAAATCACGCCGGATGCTGTCCCCGGACGTTGCCGGGTAATCACCAAGCCGCACACGCTATAACAACCAAGCGCGATATCCTGCAACGCGGCATGAGTGACCAGCCCCGGTAGGGCAGGCCGCAAAAGTTCCATTGGATGCGCCCGCAGGCTCAGCCGAGTTGCGACATAATCCTCGACCACTTCTTCGCCCAATTGCATGGTTGGTAAGTTAATTTGAGGTTCATCAATGGCTTCTCCATCAATGGGGTCATTGAAAAGCGGCAACGAATTGTGATCACGGATTGCCTTGACCGCCCAAAGCGCATCGCGCCGGGCAAGGCCTAGACCGGAAAATGCGTCTGCTTCCGCAAGGCGCGTCAACACATCAGGCCGCAATCCGGCGCGATGCCAAAGCGCTTCTGGGTTTGGATAGCCATTGCCACGCGCGGCCACGATCCAATTTGCATCTTCTTCCTTGAAACCTTTGATCTGACGAAATCCCAGCCGCAAGGCCAGCGCACCATCCGGGCGGCATTCTAAGGTGTTGTTCCATTCAGAATGGTTGACGCAAATGGCGCGCGTTTCAACATTATGTTCCCGTGCATCCCGCACGATCTGGGCCGGGGCATAAAAGCCCATGGGCTGAGAATTGAGAAGCGCACAGGCAAAAATTGCCGGATGGTGGCGTTTCAGCCAAGCCGACACATAGGCCAGCATCGCAAAGGCCGCCGCGTGGCTTTCCGGAAAGCCGTAATCGGCAAAGCCTTCGATCTGGGAAAAGCAACGCTCAGCCACCTCAAGGTTATAGCCATTCTCCAGCATGCCGTTGATGAACTTATCCCGAAAGGTGCCAATGGTCCCCATGCGCCGGAACGAAGCCAGTGACCGGCGCAAATGATCCGCCTCTTCGGCGGTGAACCCGGCCCCAACCACGGCAATCTGCATCGCCTGTTCCTGAAACAGAGGCACGCCCAATGTCCGTTCCGTGACCTTTTCCAACGCTGGACCAAAGGGTTCTGGTTTCTCCAAGCCATGACGCCGACGGATATAAGGGCGCACCATATCCCCCTGAATGGGGCCGGGACGCACAATGGCAACCTCGATCACCAGATCATAAAATTCACGTGGGCGCATACGGGGCAGGAAATTCATCTGTGCCCGGCTTTCCACCTGAAAAACGCCCACTGCATCAGCACGGCACAGCATATCATAGGTGTCAGAATCTTCTTGCGGGATTGACGCGATCGTATGTGTCTGGCCCTCATGGTGCTGCAAAAGGTCGAATGCCTTTCGCACGCAACTTAGCATACCCAGCCCCAGCACATCGACCTTCAAAATACCCAAGGCATCGATGTCATCCTTGTCCCATTCGATGACCGTACGGTCCTCCATCGCTGCGTTCGAAATGGGTGATAACTCGTCCAGCCGTCCACGTGTAATGACAAAGCCACCCACATGTTGGGATAAATGGCGGGGAAACCCGATCACCTCACCAATCAGGCGAATGGTCTGCATCAAACGGCGGTCCTCTGGATCAAGGCCAAGTTCGCGAATGCGGTCCAGATCGACACCGCCATTGGTCATGCCCCAGATTTGACTGGAAAGGCCCGCAGTCACATCTTGTGATAACCCCATGACCTTGCCCACTTCGCGGATTGCAGCCCGCGTGCGAAAATGAATCACCGTTGCGCACAGCCCCGCGCGATGGCGACCGTATTTGCGGTAGATCCACTGGATCACCTCTTCGCGCCGCTCATGCTCGAAATCCACGTCGATATCTGGCGGCTCTCCCCTGTATTTTGACACGAAACGTTCAAAAACCATGGTGATCATATCTGGGCTGACATCGGTGATGCGTAACAGATAGCATAGGATGGAATTTGCCGCAGAACCGCGCCCCTGATAGAGGATGCTCTGTGATCTGGCGAATTGGGTGATGTCATGTACGGTCAGGAAGTAAGCCGGAAATTTTAACTCCTTCACCAAGGCCAATTCTTTTTCCATAAGCTGGACCGCGCGCTCTGGTGGGCCTGCCGGGTAACGATAGTGGAGCCCTTCATGGGCTAAACATTCCAGACGCGCCTGCGATGTTTCACCCTGCGCATCCTCATGGGGGTACTCATAAGACAATTCCCCCAGATCAAAACTGCATTTGTTGGCAATCTCAAGCGTCCGGCGCATCGCGCCGGGATGGTTGCGAAACAGCCGCGCCAGATCCTCTCCGGATTTCAGCCGACGCTCTGCGTTTGGCAGCGCACGGGTTCCAATCTGATCAATGGTGATATGCTCACGCATGCAGGTCAGCACATCAGCCAGTTGCCTGCGGCTGGCCCGGTGCATCAAAACATCACCGACTGCGACCATCGGCGCGGATACCCTATGCGCCAGCCGGGCGCAGGCCGCCAGGTAGCCTTGGTCAGTTCCGTCATATCGCGGCGCCGCGCCCAGAAAAACGTAATTGGAAAAATGTCGCCGCATGGCCTGAATATCAGGCGCAGCCTCATCCAAACCCGCTTGCGGCATGGCTATCAAAATCATGCCTTTGCAAGCGGTTACCATGTCTTTGCGGTAAAGGTCGCATTGTCCTTTTTCTGCCCGACGTTTGCCTGACGTCAGCAACCGGGTCAGCCGTTTATAGCCCGCCCGGTCACAGGGCAAAGCCAGCCAATGCACCGGGCTGTCCTGTAAAATCAAACGGCAGCCAACTATCAGTTTTGGCAGTGAAAATGCAGCCGGTTTCACAATCGGGTCAGGTCGCCCAACCTCTTGCCGAGAAGACGAAACGACCCGATGCTGGGACCGGATCTGCACCGCGTCTTGCGGCTCACGCTTCAGCTCTTTCAGCGCCGTCCAGGCCCGCACCACTCCGGCGAGGGAATTATGATCTGTTATGGCAATGGCGGACAGACCCAGTTCAGCCGCGCGCATCACCATTTCTTCGGGATGTGAGGCCCCGGCCAGAAAGGTGAAATTCGTCGTCACGCAAAGTTCCGCATAGGCCTGCCCCTGTGCATGGGCATCCAGCATGTCCCGGCAAAAGGCCTCGACCGGGCGATGCATACGGTTCACCTCAATCATGCGAATTCTCCATGCACAAACCAGCCTGGATTTTGCGGGGTATAAAACAACCAGAGCCTTCGCCCTTGTGTCGTCTCAACCCGCCAGTAATCCCGCAGACCAGAGCGCCAGTTTTCATCCTCAAGCCACCATTCCGGCGCGATGCGTTCGGGCCCCGTGACACGGCCCGTGGTCAAGGAGATGCGCCGCCAACGAAAACGTCTTGGTGGGTGCGGCCCCATTCCGGTAATCGGTTCTGGCCGAAACAGGCAAAGAGGGCGGGGAGTTGCGCCGCCCCAACCATTTTGCGGTTCAGAATAAGCAGCAGGTGCAATGAGAAAGCTGCGCTCTGGAATGTGGCTATCTGCGGGCAGGAACCGCTGGATATTGTCCAAGCCGATGCGTGTACCAAGACGGGTGATCAGATCGTCCAGCTTATCTTTGCCGCGGTCCGATACATGGCTGATCTGTTGCACGGGCAGGGTTTCGACCTGTGTTGCCTCCAGCCGCAATTGATCGATGCCAAAACCGGCCGCGACCTCGGCCAATCCCCGTTCAAACAGCCGCAGAATACGTGCTGGATCCCGCAAAGGACGCGCCAGACGCAGCTCAACCCGTTGCTGATCTTGATCCACCCGGCGCAACGAAATGCACAGCATGCGTGCCCCCATTTCTTGCGCCTTCAGTTTGCTGCAAAGTTGCACCAGCAACCGTTCGGTTCCCGCCATGACATCTGTCAGCAATCCGATCGGTTCCGGCAGTGTTATCCGCACACCGTAATGCGGGGGATCGTTCAGCGGCGTGATCTCTTCAGGCTGTGTGCCAAGCGCCTGATCAAGCCGCAGCAAAAGACCCGGGCCAAACCGGCGGGTCAGCGGCGCGCGCGGAACTGTCGCAAGATCACCAATCTTGCGCAATCCTAACCGTTGCAGTGCAACAGATGTTTTTTCCTCAAGGCGTAGCGCAGCCACGGGCAGGGTTTCAAGCGCGCCCAGCATATTATCAGAAGGGGCAATTCCCTCACCATAATGGGCCAACGCCCAAGCCGCCCCGCGCGTATTCCCAAGCCCGATTTGCACAGAAAGCCCCGCCCGCGACAAGCGCCTGCGCATGTCCACGATCATGGCCGGTTCTCCCCCTAAAAGATGCGCTGCCCCTGTTATGTCAAGAACCAATCCATCCTCACCTTCCACCCCCACCCAAGGGCAATAGCGAGTCGCCCAGCGACGCAGGATATGCAGAAACTGCTGATCTCTTACAGGATCAGCCGGGGTGCTTTGCAGGCTTGGACAAAAGGCCCGAGCATCGGCATAGGACATCCCCCGGCGCAATCCCAGCCGCGCGGCATCGCCGTTCAAGCAATATATCCGATTGGCGTTCTGCTGTTTGAGGGTCAGCGCAAAGGGGCCATCAATCAGGCGCTGGCGTAAAGCCCGGTCACTTGCCAGCCGGGGGAACCACAATGAGACGACGCGACGCTGTATGCCATCGAACATTCCAGACACCTAATGTTCCCGATTTGTTCTTAATAAGCTCCCATTTTTGCAATGTCGAGTCCTGAGGAAGGGAACTGGCATCATAAACAGGGCTGCAGCGCCACCGGGTTTCTGCGGCATTGCTGCCCATGCCCTCGGGAATAATTGCCACCCCGGTGGATATTCCATCCCGCGCAGCCAATTGCAATCTCCGCCCTTCGGTCAAGCCGATGGGCTGGCTTAGCGTCATCACAACAAGTGTGACAGCCCCGGATCGCAACGCTTTTTCTGCGACGGCTAAAACCTCCTTTTGGTCTTTGGCACTACAAAGGATCACAGCGGTCGGATCAATGAAATCAGAAAAGCCATTGGGGTTGAGTTGGGCGGTGTCCCACGCTTCACGCACCCACAGGAGTTTTCCGCCCAGCCTTGTGGCCAGCGTAAAAACAAACACAAACGCCCCCGCACCGCTAACTTCATGGGTTCGAGCATTGGTTGGAGGAAAAAAACGTAGATCAGAGCCGTGCATACCTGAGATTAGCAGCAGATGGCAGTATTGAAAAACACTAGCATACCATCACAGCAGACTTTGGTGCAGTCGGCGCGAAATGGCGCTTTGAATAGCCCCATGGTTCGTGGGCGCCTTCTTCCCTAATTTTGAGGCAAGGAGACCATGATGAGCAGCAGCAAGTTCAGCGACGATTTCAAGCGGGATGCTGTCGTGCAGATTACCCGGCGGGGTTTGCAAACATATAAACGTATGATAGCGCACAGCTAACGGCAACTTTGCGCATATCGCGGGGGTTAAAAAGTGCAGGCAGAGTCTCCGGGCGAAACATCCCGGTCGATCCTAAACCGCCCCTTGCCGTCAATTTGAGATGCTGCACCACGGCCCGTCGAAGGAGCCATTCGCCGCAGATGCGTAAGCAGAGACCCAGGCAATGTCGGCACAGCGGGACTTGGACGAAACCGCTTTCGCGGAATTGGCGCTTGGGGCGGGGGTTGCGCGCTGATGTGAGCCGCGTGAATTTTGCGAACTGACGAACCTGTCTGACGATTGGGGCCTTCTCAATTTGATGACAGGAGGTTTCGATGTCAGATCAATATGTTCCGGCGCTGCGCCAGCGGTTTCTCTTCATCATCTGTCTCCTCAGTTGGAGAACAGGCTAACCTCAAATCGAGGACTTTTCAGGAGCAGGTCAGTCGCCATGGCGCTGCTGCTGCGTTGCATCCGAGGTCATGGGTCCAAAATACGACCTGCTGCGCTACGCGCCAATCACGGCTATGCGAAGAAAACCGAATTTGCACAGTTCGGCCGATTAGAGAGTTTGGGTGGACATTGAATGCAGTGGAAACCAATGGCTCTTCGATCCAAGCTGCCCAGGTTGCCTGAGCTACTCCCTGAAATTCGGAC
Organism: Leisingera sp. F5; assembly: GCF_001593695.1. Taxonomy (NCBI): domain Bacteria; kingdom Pseudomonadati; phylum Pseudomonadota; class Alphaproteobacteria; order Rhodobacterales; family Roseobacteraceae; genus Leisingera; species Leisingera sp. F5. Next base: position 6,976 of record NZ_LUKH01000078.1, read on the forward strand.
ACTGACGTAAGCTACGATTTGCTGTCTGCTGATCTTCGACGAGGAGGAGATCAGCAGATGCCGAAAGCCCAATACCAGCAAGGCTGCGAAGGGGCACAAGATTTACCCCTATCTGCTGCGCGGGTTGCGCGTGGGCCGGCCCAACCAGGTCTGGGCGGCGGACATTAGGGGATGGCCGCAAGGCGACGCCAAGCGCGCCTGCTGCAAAGGTCACCTGCAGCATTTTGCGGCGTGTGAAACTGTCTTTATGGGCGGATGGCCCGTATTTTCTCATCTTTGCACCCTTGCAGCCTGCGAGGAGCATTCGCGTTCCGCGTTGTGGATTCCGATTCTCTGACCGGCTGAATGTTTGAGCTTGCCGAACCGCCGCGCGAAGGCTTTGGACGCTTGTGCGGCGGTGTCCGTGGCAGCGCGGTCAATGCTGCTCGGTTCTAAGCCGATGTCGCGCAAACGGTCGGTTTCGAGCCCCCGCAGCACCCGCCGTGTCGTACGGGTTTCCGGACGGTAGGATTCAGCGCCTGCCAGATGCCGGTCACTACAGCCCTGAAGACGCCCCTCAACACGTGGCAGATCACGTGCTGTCTTTCATCGGATACAGCCAAACAGAAAGACACATCGGTTGCACGCTGATCAACAAGACGCGCTACGGCTGCGCAGGTACCGGGAGTGATCGAAGACCTGGCTGGCTCCCTGAACGCGCCAGAGGTGCGGCGGGAGGCGACGGCGTCGCTGCGGGCTTTGGTTTCGGAAGTGCGGATGGTTCCGGACGCGGATGCGCCGGGCGGGCATCAGCTTGAACTTGTTGGGGAATTGGCGGGGCTGATGTCTTTGTGTTATCCTGAATCAACCAAGCCCCCGCTGGTGGCGAGGGCTTGGTCGGAAACGGTGGTTGCGGGAGCAGGATTTGAACCTGCGACCTTCAGGTTATGAGCCTGACGAGCTACCTGGCTGCTCCATCCCGCGTCAGGGTATTATTGAGATCGTATTGAGAGAAATTGGATTTTACTAGGTTTGGCGGTGACCTACTCTCCCAGGGCTTGAGCCCAAGTACCATCGGCGCTGCAGTGCTTAACTTCCGGGTTCGGGAAGGGACCGGGTGTTT
>NZ_LUKH01000079.1:0-8005 GCF_001593695.1 Leisingera sp. F5
GTGATATTCCAACCGTCCTGCACGTATTCAGCCTGCCGGTCATCAGCTAGGTATCGGCACCCTGTGGGCCCCCTGACTGCCAGCCGCCCGACCTCGCCGTGCTGGGCCTCGTTGCCATCCGCATCCAACACTTTTACCTGATAGCCGCCTACCGGTTTGCCGGTGCAAGCAGGCCGGTGATCGCTGAACCGGTTGGTAATAAAGATATGCAGCATCTCGGTCGCGCCGATCCCGTCCAGCATCGGTTTGCCGGTCTTCTGCATCCACTCATCATAGACCGGTGCGGGCAAGGTCTCGCCGGCCGACACCGCCGCGCGCAGCGAGAACAAATCCGCCCCCTCCTCCATCGCCCGCAGCATAACCCGGTAGGCCGTCGGCGCGGTAAAGCAGACGGTTGCCTTATATTTCTCGATGATCTCAATGAGGTTCGGCGGCGTGGCATTTTCCAGCAGCGTCGCCGCGGCACCAAACCGCAAGGGGAAGATCGCCAGCCCGCCCAGACCAAAGGTGAAGGCCAGCGGCGGCGAGCCGACAAACACATCCTCGGGCTGCACGTCCAAAACGTCGCGCGCGTATCCGTCGGCAATGATCAGCAGGTCGCGGTGGAAATGCATCGTCGCCTTCGGCGATCCCGTAGTGCCGGAAGTGAAGCCCAGCAGCGCCACGTCATCGCGGCCGGTTTTCACCGCCTCGTAAGTCACAGGTTTTTCCAGCGCCAGCCGGTCCAGCTCCGCATCATGGTTGGAGGTGCCGTCAAAGCCTACAACCGTCTTCAGGAACTTCGACTCCTTGGCGCAGGCCACCAATTCGTCCTTCAGTCTAGTGTCGCACAGCGCGTGGGAAATCTCGGCTTTGTCGATGATCTTGGCCAGCTCGCCCTTGCGCAGCATAGGCATGGTGTTAACCACCACCGCGCCCGCCTTGGTCGCCGCCAGCCAGCAGGCCACCATCGCCGGATTGTTGGCGGAGCGGATCAGCACCCGGTTGCCGGGCTTCACGCCCAGATCCTCAGTCAGAACATGCGCCAGCCGGTTGGTCCAGTCCGCCAGCTCCTTGTAGGTGCGGTAGCGGCCGTTGCCGATCAGCGCGGTCCGGTCGCCGAACCCCTTTTCCACCATCGCATCGGTCAATTCGACCGCGGCGTTCAGGTACTCGGGGTACTCAAACCCCTCCAACAGAAACTCAGGCCACTGATCCGCCGGCGGCAGGTTGTCCCGGGCAAAGGTGTCCGCATGCGCGGTTGGTCCCAGCATCTCAGTTCCCCCGCTGAAAGGCGCCAAGGGTCTGGCGGGCAATCACCACCCGCTGCACGTCCGAGGCGCCCTCATAAATCCGCAACGCCCGGATTTCGCGGTACAGCTCCTCCACTTTCTGGCCCCGGCGCACGCCGTCGCCGCCATGCAGCTGCACCGCCTTGTCGATCACAGCTTGTGCTTGGTCAGTGGAAAACAGCTTGGCCATCGCGGCCTCCCGAGTGACCCGCGCGGCGCCTGCATCCTTGGCCCAGGCCGCGCGGTAAACCAGCAGTGCGCTGGCATCCACATCCAGAGCCATATCGGCAATGTGCCCCTGCACCATCTGCAAATCAAACAGCGGCGCCCCCTGCACCTGGCGTTCCGTCACCCGCAGCAGCGCCTCGTCCAGCGCCCGGCGGGAAAACCCCAGCGCTGCCGCCGCCACGGTGGAGCGGAACACATCCAGCACCGACATGGCGATTTTGAAGCCCTGCCCCGGCTGCCCCAGCAAGGCAGACTTCGGTATCCGGCAATCGGTAAAGCGCAAGGTTGCCAGTGGGTGCGGCGCAATGGTTTCCAGCCGCTCGACAACCTCGAACCCAGGCAGGCCTGCGGGCACGACAAAAGCACTCAGCCCCTTTGCCCCTGGCGCCTCGCCAGTACGGGCAAACAGCGTGTAGACATCGGCAATCCCGCCATTAGAGATCCAGATCTTCTCCCCCTTCAGCACATAATGATCGCCGTCCAGCGTGGCGGTCATGGTGGAATTTGCCACATCCGATCCCGACTGCGGTTCGGTCAGGGCAAAGGCGGAGATTGCCTTGCCTGCCCGCGTGAGCGGTAGCCATTCCGCCTGCTGCTCCGGTGTGCCGAACAGCGAAATGGCGCCGGTGCCTAAGCCCTGCATAGCAAAGGCAAAATCCGCCAGCCCGTCATGGCGCGCCAGCGTTTCGCGGATCAGGCACAGGGTGCGCACGTCCAACCGCTCGCCTGCCATGGCGCCGGAGTGCTGCGTCCAGCCACCCGCGCCCAAAGCTGCAACCAGCGCCCGGCAGGCGGCATCCGTGTCCGCATGATCGATGCCCGCCAGATACGCCCCGGCCCAGGCCTCCAGCTCCTCCGCCAGCGCCCGGTGCCGATCCTCAAAGAACGGCCAGTTCAGAAACGACTTGTCCGCCATGGCGCGGCCCTCCCTGTTTCACCTTTGTTCAAATACTCCCGCCGGAGGCTCCCATACCCTCCTCCGGCACGCGGCCCGCGGCCAAATGCGGCTCAATCGCCCTCGAACACCGGCTTTTCCTTGTTCACAAAGGCATGAAACGCGCGCTCAAAATCCGCCGTCTGCATGCAGATCGCCTGCGCCTGCGCTTCGGCTTCGATCGCCTGTTCGATCGACATCGACCATTCCTGCGCCAGCATTGTTTTGGTCATCATGTGGCCGAAGTTCGGACCGGCTGCGATCCGCTCCGCCCAGCCCTGCGCCTCACCCGCCAATTCATCCGCCGCAACCAGCGTGTTGTGAAAACCCCAGGCATGCCCCTCTTCGGCGCTCATCGACCGGCCGGTATAGAGCAGCTCCGCCGCCCGCCCCTGGCCGATGATCCGAGGCAGGATTGCGCAGGCACCCATATCGCAGCCCGCCAGACCAACCCTGGTGAACAGGAATGCGGTCCTGGCCTCCGGTGTGGCGATGCGGATGTCTGAGGCCATGGCGATAATCGCGCCTGCGCCAACACAGATCCCATCAATCGCCGCAATCACCGGCTTGCCGCAGGTCACCATCGCCTTAACCAGATCGCCGGTCATCCGGGTAAAGGCCAGAAGCTCCTTCATGCTCATGCGCGTCAGCGGCCCAATAATGTCATGCACATCGCCGCCCGAGCAGAAATTGCCGCCGTTGGAGGCAAAGACCACCGCTTTGACGCTGTCGTCATAGTGCAAATCCCGGAACCAGTCGCGCAGCTCGGCGTAACTGCCGAATGTCAGCGGGTTCTTCCGCTCCGGCCGGTCCAGCGAGACCGTGGCAACCCCCTCCTCGATCCGGCACAGAAAATGCTTCGGCTCCGTGTTCACCTTCATGCCTTACCTCCCTCGTCCAACCGCCGCGCAACCGCGTCCAAGCTTTCCGCAATCGCTTGCGCCTCATCTGCTGTCAGCCCATCGAAGGCCGCATTGATCCAGCCTTCATGCGCCTCGGCCTGATGCGAAAACTCCGTCTGGCCGGCCGCCGTCAGTCGCACCAGATTGGCGCGGCGGTCGCCCTCAACCTTCTCGCGCAACACATGGCCGTCCTCGACCAGCCGCTCGACAATGCCGGTGACATTGCCGTTCGACACTTTCAGAACGCCCGATAACTCACTCATCTTCAGGCCTTTTTCATGCTGCATCAGCGCCGCCATCACATCAAACCGCGGCAGCGTGGTTGCAAAATCTCGCCGCAGGTTCTCGCGCACGTCGCTTTCCACCGCCTTGGTGGCCTTCAGCACCTTCAGCCACAGCCGCAGCCGGTCTTTTGATGTCGTGCTCAAATCTCTCCCCCCGAAACGCTCATCGCGTGCCCGTTGATCGAGGACGCACCCTCGGATGCCAGAAACACTGCCGTTGCGGCCACTTCTTCCGGTGCAATCAGCCGCTGCATCGGATTGCCGCCCACTACCATCGCCAGCGCCTTTTCCCGCGCAATATCATGCCGGGTCATCAGCCCGCTGATCGCGCTCTCCGCCATCTCGGTGTCGACAAACCCCGGGCAGATCGCATTGCAGGTGATCCCCCGCTTGGCCACGCTCTGCGCCACCGACCGCACCAGCCCCAGCACCCCGTGTTTGGAGGCGGCATAGGCCGGAATTTGCGCTCCGCCCTGCAACGACGCAGTGGAGGCGATGGCAATCAGCCGCCCGCCCGGTTCCATGCCCGCCCGCAGCGCGGCCCGGAAGGTCAGGAACGTACCCGTCATGTTCACCGTCAGAGTCCGCTGCCAATCCTTCAGGTCAACATCCTCAATGCGGGCCGCAACTCCGGTCCCGGCATTGGCAATAACCACGTCGTAAGGTGCATCGAACAACGCCTCCACCTGCGTTTCATCCGTCACATCCGCTTCCCGGACATCCAGATTCAGCCCTTCCGCTGCCGCTTCGAGCGGTGCCTGGCGGCGTCCGGCGATGGTGACATGGTATCCTTCCGCGGCGAAGGCATGGGCAATTGCCTTGCCGATGCCAGTACCGCCGCCTGTTACCAGAACCCTGCGTGTCATGCCCGGATCACCTCCGCTTCACGGTCAGCAAGGCGCCAGGCCTGATCCCGCCCCGCGTGATAGGGCAGCGGCCAGTTTCCATACCGGTCGCCGATCCGTGCGGCCTCATGCAGCGTCCAATAGGGATCGGCCAGATGCGGGCGGCCGACGCAGACCAGATCGGCCCGCCCCGCCATCAGGATCGAATTGGCATGGTCCGCCTCATAGATATTGCCGACCGCCATTGTGGCAATCCCGGCCTCGTTGCGGATGCGGTCGGAAAACGGCGTCTGGAACATCCGGCCATAGACCGGCTGCGCTTGCGTTGAGGTCTGCCCGGCGGAAACATCAATGATATCCGCACCCGCCGCGGTGAAGGCCCTGGCAATCTCCACCGCGTCCTCCGGGGTGACGCCGTCATCGCCCACCCAGTCGTTGGCAGATATCCTCACCGACATCGGTTTTCCCTCCGGCCACATCGCGCGCATGGCCTGGAACACCTCCAACGGATAGCGCAGGCGGTTTTCCAGGCTACCGCCGTACTCATCACCCCGAATGTTCGATTTTGGCGATACAAAGGACGAAATCAGGTAGCCGTGCGCCGCATGAAGTTCGATCATATCGAATCCGGCGCGCTCTGCCATCTGCGCAGACGCCACGAATTCGGCCTTGATCCCATCCATTTCCGCCCGCGTGATCTCCCGCGGGGCCGGATTGTTGTCCGACCACGGGATGGCCGACGCAGATACCGTTTCCCAATTCCCGTCAGGCAAGGGCGCGTCCATTTCCTCCCAGCCCAGCTGGGTTGAGCCCTTGCGGCCCGAGTGGCCGATCTGGCAGCAGATCTTAGCGCTGGTCTCGCTATGGACGAAATCCGTCAGCCGCTTCCACGCCGCCTCATGCTCCGGTGCATAAAGCCCAGGACAGCCCAGCGAGATCCGGCCCTCAGCTGACACACAGGTCATCTCGGTATAGACCAGCCCCGCCCCGCCCTTGGCGCGCTCGCCATAGTGGATCAGGTGCCAGTCTGTGGGGCACCCCCCCACCGCTTTGTATTGCGCCATGGGGGAGACCACGATGCGGTTCTGCAGCTCCATCCCGCGCAAACGGTAGGGGGCAAACATCGGCGGCCGCACCGGCGCATTGGCAGGCGCTCCGACCTTGCCCTGAAACCACTTCTCGGCGCTTTGCAGCCAGTCAGGATCGCGCAGCCGCAGGTTCTCGTGTGAAATCCGTTGCGACCGTGTCAGCAGCGAGTAATTGAACTGCACCGGATCCATGTCCAGGTAGCGCTCAACCTCCTCGAACCATTCCAGCGAGTTGCGCGCCGCCGACTGCAGCCGCAGCACATCCAGCCGCCGCTCCTCCTGATACCGCTCAAACGCGCACTCCAGCGTCGGCTCGGCACTGACCATCTCCGCCAGCGCGATGGCGCTGTCAAAGGCCAGCCGCGATCCCGACCCGATGGAGAAATGCGCGGTGGCCGAGGCATCGCCAAGCAGTACCACGTTCTCGTGGTGCCACTTCTCGCACAGCACCCGCGGGAAATTGATCCACACAGCCGCACCGCGCAAATGCGCAGCGTTCGACATCAGCCGGTGCCCATCCAGATGACCGGCAAAGATCGCCTCGCAGGTACGGACGGTCTCCTCCTTGCTCATGCCCTCGAACCCCCAGGCCTCCCAGGTCTCGGCAGAGCATTCGACAATCACCGTCGCGGTGTCCGCATCGAACTGATAGGCGTGGATCCACATCCAGCCGTGCTGTGTCTTCTCAAAGATGAAGGTAAAGGCGTCGTCGAACTTCTGATGGGTGCCGAGCCAGATGAACTTGCAAGGCCGCACGTCGATTTCCGGTTCAAAGTGTTCCGCGAACTCATTGCGAACACTGGAATTCAACCCGTCGCAGCCCACCACCAGATCATAGTCTTTCTGATATTCCGCGGCGGATTTGGCCATGGTTTCAAATTGCAGGTCGACCCCCAGTTCGCGCGCCCGGTCCTGCAGCAGGAGCAGCATCTGCTTACGCCCGATCCCGGCAAACCCGTGCCCGCCGGACACCGTGCGGGTGCCATAATGCACCACCGCAATATCGTCCCAATAGGCAAAGTTTTTGCGGATCATCTCCGCGCTCTTTGGGTCGTTAGCGCTGAGGTTCTCCAGCGCATCATCCGACAGCACCACGCCCCAGCCAAAGGTATCATCAGGCTTGTTGCGCTCAATCACCGTGACCTCAGTCTCGGGCTGGCGCAGCTTCATCGAGATAGCAAAGTAAAGACCCGCAGGCCCTCCTCCCAAACAGGCGACTTTCATGATCATCCCTTCCCGCTCAGCGCACGTCTCTGAAGGTCAGGATAAGCAGGTCCTAAAAAACTTCAAGTATAAAGTTTTAAGCTTGAAGCAAATCGGCATGAAGCTTTAGCACAGCCCCTGCTGGGTCTGCTCAAATTTCCAATGAAATCATCTGCCGGACTCAGGAAGCCGCGCCGGTCAAAGTTCCCGCAGGTATTTCATCACCGCAGGGCGCACCGCCTGATCGCCGCGGTGGCGGGCATCCGAGATGATCTTGCGCAACTCACCCAGATCCACCCGCAGCAGCAGCGACTTCACCGGCCCGATGGAGGCCGGGCGCATCGACAGCGTGCGAATACCCATGGCAGCCAGACACACGGCCTCGACCGGGCGGCCCGCATCCTCGCCGCAGAAGCTCAGCGGCGTGCCTGAGATTGCGCAGCGCTCCACGATCCGCTCGATAAAGCTCAGAAAGCTCACGTTCAGCGTGTCATAGCGGCGCCGCACCCGTTCATTCTCGCGGTCGGCAGCAAAGAAGAATTGCTTGAGGTCATTGCCGCCGATCGAGATAAAGGCAACCTCGTCAAAGAACTTCTGCGGCGCATAGGCCAGCGAGGGTGTTTCCAGCATTGCGCCGATCTCCAGCTCAGCTGGCAGCACATGGCCCAGAATACGCTCGCGCTCGATGGTCTTGTCCACCTCGGCCTTGGCCGCGCGGTATTCTTCGAATTGGGCAACAAAGGGGAACATGATCGACAGCGGCCGCCCTTCGGCCGAGCGCAACAGCGCCTGCAACTGCATCCGCATGATGCCAGGCTTGTCCAGCCCCACCCGGATCGCCCGCCAGCCCAGCGCAGGGTTTGGCTCATCCGTAGGTTTCATATAGGGCAGAACTTTGTCGGAACCGATGTCCAGAGTGCGGAAAATCACCGGTTTGCCATGGGCTGCATCCAGAACCCGCTTGTACAAAGCAACCAATTCCGAGCGCTTGGGCATCTGATTCCGCACTAGAAATTGCAATTCCGTGCGAAACAGCCCCACACCTTCAGCACCAGAACTATCCAGCGACGGCAGGTCCGCCATCAGACCTGCATTCATCACCATATTGATGCGCTGACCGTCGGTGGTGACCGCCGGCTTGCTGCGGATTGACGCATAGCGCTCCTGCGCCTGGGCGTGCATCGCGATCTTGTCGCGGAAGGCGCCGACAACTGTTTCATCGGGCCGCAGATGCACCACACCCTGATCGC
>NZ_LUKH01000080.1:0-7739 GCF_001593695.1 Leisingera sp. F5
CGCAAAACTGTGCGGAAAGCGCGCGGCGCGGATTGAAACCGGCAGCGATTTGCTTCATTTTGCGCGCAAACTAACCCTCACATCTTCTGGAGCGCAACATGCCTCAACCGCAAGAAAAGCCGGAACTGCATCCGGCCGCCGCCTATAAACGCGTCATGCTGAAAATTTCGGGCGAGGCGCTGATGGGCGACCAGGGGTTCGGCCTGCATCCGCCGACCGTGCAGCGCATCGCCCGCGAAGTGAAATCCGTCCAGGAGATGGGGGTCGAAATCTGCATGGTGATCGGCGGCGGCAACATTTTTCGCGGGCTGTCCGGTTCCGCGCAAGGAATGGAGCGGACCACTGCTGATTACATGGGGATGCTGGCAACCGTGATGAATGCGCTTGGCATGCAGTCGGCGCTTGAGGAATTGGGGGTTTTCACCCGGGTGATTTCTGCGATCCGCATGGATGAGGTGGCCGAACCCTATATTCGCCGCCGCGCCGTGCGCCATCTGGAGAAAAAGCGGGTCTGCATCTTTGCGGCGGGCACCGGCAACCCGTATTTCACTACCGACACCGCTGCCACCCTGCGGGCCAATGAAATGGCCTGCGAGGCGATCTTTATGGGTAAGAACGGGGTTGATGGCGTTTATGACAAGGACCCCAAGGAACATGCCGATGCCGTCCGCTATGACGAAATCAGCTATGACGAAGTCTTCGCGAAACGCCTGAAGGTGATGGATGCCTCGGCCATTGCGCTGGCGCGGGACAACAACCTGCCGCTGATCGTGTTCCCGCTGGATGAGCCGGGCGGCTTCCGCGGCATCCTGGCCGGCAAGGGCACTTACACCAAGGTTCACGGCTAAGTCCTGATCCGGGTTTGAAGATTGACGCGGGCTCTTTGCAGTCCGCGTTTATTGTTTCCGGCGGGGGCGTCTTCCTTGGCAGGACGGGGCGATTCCGTGAAATCACCGCAGCGCAAACTAAATTTCTTGCAGGGCAGGAGAGGCCGCGATGGGGGCAATATGCAATCCCGGCGGCGGCGAATCCTGGCCAACATCGCTATACATCAGCCTTCCAATGGCTTATGAGCCAATGGAAGACCGCCTCAGATAAGGGGAGAGAGCAGAATGTCTGATGATTTTGAACTGGATACCGATGACCTGAAGCGCCGCATGGACGGCGCAATGGCGAACCTGCGGACTGAATTTGCGTCCTTGCGCACCGGCCGGGCCTCAGGCTCGATGCTGGAGCCGGTGATGGTGGATGCCTATGGCTCGATGACGCCGATCAACCAGGTCGGCACCGTGAACGTGCCGGAGCCGCGGATGGTCACCATCAACGTTTGGGACAAGGGCCTGGTCGGCAAGGTCGAAAAGGCAATCCGCGAATCCGGGCTGGGGATCAACCCGCAGCTTAACGGCACCATCATCATGCTGCCGATTCCGGAGCTGAACGAAGAACGCCGCCGCGAGCTGACCAAAGTTGCCGGGCAATATGCCGAGCATGGCCGTGTTTCGATCCGCAATGTGCGCCGCGACGGCATGGACCAGATCAAGAAGGCCAAGGCCGACGGCATGTCGGAAGACGATCAGAAGTTCTGGGAAGCCGAAGTGCAGGAGCTGACCGACAAGATGATCAAGGCGGTGGATGAGGCGCTTGAGAACAAGCAAGCCGAAATCATGCAGGTCTGACCGGCAGTATGCCAGGAGATGCAAATCCGCAATTGAGTGCCGCCGGAGAGTCTCCGGCGGTCCGCTCTGGTCCGCGCCACGTGGCCATCATCATGGACGGCAATGGCCGCTGGGCACAGGCCCGCGGGCGGCCGCGGCTGTTCGGCCACCATGCCGGCGCGCGCCGGGTGCGTGAAGTTGTCGAGTGCTGCCCAGGTTTGGGCGTTAAATATCTGACTATCTTTGCCTTTTCGACCGAGAACTGGAAACGCACCCAGACTGAGGTCGCTGGCCTGATGAGCCTGTTCCGGCGCTATATCTCCAAAGAAATGAACGCTTTAGCGGAACGTAATGTCCGGGTGCGCTTTATCGGCGACCGGGTGCGGCTGGATGCCAAGCTGATCGACCTGATGGACAAGCTGGAACAGAAGACCGAAGGCAACGACGGCACGCAGCTGACTATCGCGCTGAATTACGGCGGCCGCGACGAGGTCGCCCGTGCCACCAAGCGGCTGGCACAGGATGTGGCGGATGGCCGGCTGGATCCCGGCAAGGTCGACGAGGAAACTCTGCCGCGATATCTGGACACCCATGTGCTGCCGGATCCGGATCTGGTGATCCGCACCAGCGGCGAGGCGCGGATCTCGAACTTTCTGCTATGGCAGTCGGCCTATGCGGAATATGAGTTCATCGACACCCTTTGGCCGGACTTCTCGGGCGAGGAGCTAGCGAGGCTGTGCAACAGCTATGGCCGCCGCGACCGCCGGTTCGGGGCCGTCAAAACATGAGTGCTGCCAAGGGCCGTTGGGCGGACCTGCTGCCGCGGGCGCTGTCCGCTGTGGTGATGGTGGCGGCTGGCGGATATGCTGTGTGGGCCGGCGGGCTGGTGTTTAACGTGCTGATTGCGATGTGCAGCGGGGGCATGGTGTGGGAACTGGTGCGGATGCTTCAGCCCGCGCGCAGCGGCACTGCGCTGCAGCTTGGCGCGATCTCTGCTGTTGCAGTGCTGCTGGCGTCGTTCCTGCCCGCGCTTTGGGTGCTGCCGGTGCTGGCGGCCCCTGTGGCTGCGGGGTTCAGCCAGATCAGCGAACGGCGGCAGTATTTCACCGGCTTTACCCTGTGGGTTCTGTTGGCGGGTTTCGGTTTTATCTGGCTGCGCGGGCAGATGGGCATGGCTTGGATGCTGTGGCTGGTCTGCATTGTGGTGGCCACTGACATCGCGGGCTATTTTGCGGGCAAGGCGATTGGCGGGCCAAAGTTCTGGCCGCGTGTCAGCCCCAAGAAAACCTGGAGCGGCACTGCTGCGGGCTGGCTGGCGGCCGCTATCGCGGGCGCGGTCTTTGCCGGGCAGATGGGGCTGGGGTATGGCATCGTGGTGCTTTCGGTGCTGCTGTCGATGGCCAGTCAAGCCGGCGACGTGGCCGAAAGCGCCCTGAAGCGGAAGATGGGCGTCAAGGATTCCAGCGGGCTGATTCCCGGCCATGGCGGGCTGTTCGACCGGTTCGACGGGATGCTGGGGGCCGCGGCGATGCTCTTGGCCGTGACCGCCCTCTGGGGATAACCAGACAGGAAAAGCTATGCGGAAAGTCTCGATTTTCGGCGCGACAGGCTCAATCGGCCAGAACACTATTGATCTGATCCGCCGCGCGCCGGACGCTTATGACGTGGTGGCGCTGACAGGCGGCGCCAATATCGCACGGCTGGCCGCGGACGCCGCCGCATTGCGGGCTGATGTCGCTGTCACTGCCTATGAAGACCGGTTGCCGGATCTGCGCGCGGCGCTGGAAGGTACTGGCGTCGAGGCTGCAGCAGGGCAGGCGGCGCTGGTTGAGGCTGCCGCGCGGCCTGCGGATTGGTTCATGTCGGCCATCGTTGGCGCGGCGGGCCTTGCGCCGGGGCTGGAGGCGCTGAAACACGGCACCACCCTGGCGCTGGCCAACAAGGAATCTCTGGTCTGTGCGGGCGCGTTGTTGCTGGAGACTGCCGGGCAATACGGCGCCCGGCTGCTGCCGGTGGACAGCGAGCATTCGGCGGTGTTCCAGGGGCTGGCTGGCGAAGACATTGATGCGGTTGAGCGGATCATCATCACCGCCTCTGGCGGGGCATTCCGCGACTGGCCGCTGGAGGACCTGCCAAATGCGAGCTTGGCGCAGGCGTCCTCGCACCCCAATTGGGATATGGGTCAGCGGATCACCATCGACAGCGCGTCCATGTTCAACAAAGCACTGGAAGTGATTGAAACCCGAGAGTATTTCGGCGTTCGGCCTGAACAGATCGAGGTGCTGGTGCATCCCGAATCTCTGGTCCATGCACTGGTTGGCTTCAATGACGGCGCGCTGATGGCGCATCTGGGCGCGCCGGACATGCGGCACGCTATCGGCTACGCGCTGCATTGGCCGGAACGCCAGGTTCTGCCGGTAGAACGGCTGGACCTGGCCCGTATCGGCCAGCTGAATTTCCGTGCTCCGGACCCGGCCCGCTATCCGGCACTGCGCCTGGCCTATGAGGTAATGGAACGCGGCGGTATGATGGGCGCAGCCTTCAACGCGGCGAAGGAACAGGCGCTGGATGACTTCATCGCGGGCCGCATCCGGTTCACCGATATGGCGGCGGTCACCGAGACCGTGCTGGAGCGCATGTCAGCGGAACGTGACCTCATTGATGCCGCAATGACACTTGATAACGTGACCCGGGTTGACCATCTCGCCCGGCAACAGGCGGCACGCGCCGCTGAAGAACGCATAGGGTAGATCTTTGGACGTACTTGCTTTTGTCCCGCAGTTTGGCGGTTTCCTTTACACGATTGCCAGCTTTGTCATCGCCCTGTCGGTGATTGTCGCCGTGCATGAATACGGCCACTACATCGTTGGCCGCTGGTCGGGGATCCACGCCGAGGTGTTCTCGCTGGGGTTCGGACCGGTGCTGTGGAGCCGGGTGGACAAGCACGGCACCCGCTGGCAGGTCGCGGCTCTGCCCTTTGGCGGTTATGTGAAATTTCTGGGTGATGCCGATGCAGCCTCGGGCAAGGATGCCGGTGCTATGGAAGCTGCTGCAGACGATCCGGCAGCCCTGCGCCGCACCATGCATGGCGCACCGTTATGGGCCAGGACTGCAACTGTGGCTGCCGGCCCGGTGTTCAACTTTGTGATGTCGGCGATCATCTTTACTGCTGTTGCCATGTCCCAAGGTATCATGCGCGACCCGCTGACCATTGGCGCGCTGGCGCCGTTGCCGGGGGTCGAGAACGGCTTGCAGGAGGGGGATGAGCTGATTGCGGCTGGCGGTCTGGCAGTGCCAAGCTACCTGGATCCCGATGCCTGGGACGCCTTCCGCGAGGCCCTGCCGCAAGAGCAGCCGCTGGACTATCAAGTGCGCCGCGACGGTACTGAAATCAGCGTCAGCGGGCCGTATCTTTACCCGCCCTATGTGCGCGGTGTGGTGCCGCGCAGCGCTGCCGCGGATGCAGGATTGCAGCCGGAAGACGTGATCCTGGCAATGAATGGCGCGCCGGTGGTGTCCTTTGACCAGCTCAAGACGCATGTTGAAGCGGCCGACGGCAAAGTGCTGGTGCTGGACGTTTGGCGCAATGGCGAGCAGGTCGAAATGGCCCTGGCGCCGCGCCGCACCGATGAGCCGCAGCCGGATGGCGGCTTCGCCACCCGCTGGCGGATCGGCATCATTGGCGGCCTGGCCTTTGAACCGGCAACAGAATCCGCAGGATTCGGCGCTTCTTTGGCGGCGGGCACCTATCAGGTTTGGGCGGTTGTGGAGACCTCTCTGTCGGGGCTGAAACATATGATCACCGGCGCTATCAGCACCTGCAACCTGTCCGGGCCGATCGGCATTGCCGAGACCTCGGGCGCGATGGCCAGCCAGGGGGCGGAGAGCTTTATCCGCTTCATTGCGGTGCTGTCGACGGCTGTGGGCCTGCTGAATCTGTTCCCGGTGCCCGCTTTGGATGGCGGCCATTTGATGTTCTACGCCTACGAGGCGGTTGCAGGCCGTCCGCCCAGCGACCGGGCCGTGCGGGTGCTGATGTCGCTTGGCATCGCCATTGTGCTGTCGCTGATGGTGTTTGCGCTTGGCAATGATCTGTTCTGCTGAAGCGCTGAGACAGATACGATGACTTTGGGCGGCCATTTTGCCGCCCAAGTGCTGCCACATTCTCCCGTTAACTTTTTATCAATCCGCAGATCGGGCCGGACGGACGGGCGCCGTGCGGGCTGGTGGATGATAACTGGGGGACGACCGATGCAGACACTCTCGCAATCTTACCGTGGCCTGAGCCTGTTGGTCCGGCTGAATTGGGATCGCGCGCTGACGGGTTTTGCCGTCCTGGGCGCATTGACCGCCGGCGCCTGGCTCGCCGCATTGTGATTCCTGCAACCGGCGCGCAAGCCTGCCGTGCCGGTTGCTGCCAGAATGCGCTTTGTTGGTTTTGACAAGCGCTTTCAAACCCGGTACGCACATCCCAAAGCTGCTATAATAATCGGGTTCTGAAAAAATGGTTTGGGGGAAAGTCGCAGGCAAGTCCTGTGGTGAGCGCAAGTCGGGCATCAACATCTTGTACCGTAAAGTTTCGGCTATTTCTCTGGCGGTTGCGCTGGGTTATGCATTGTCGCCGCTGCCGGCCGAGGCGCAAAGCTTCCGCTTCAATACGGTCCAGGTTGAGGGCAATCAGCGGATCCAGACGTCCACTGTTGTTGCCTATACCGGGATCGAACGCGGTCAGACTGTCAGCGCTGGCGAGCTGAACGACGCCTATCAGCGCATTCTTGACAGTGGCGTATTTGAAACAGTGGAATTGGTTCCGCGCGGCAATACGCTGGTGATCAAAGTCACCGAGTTTCCGACCATCAACCAGATCAGCTTTGAGGGCAATCGCCGTCTTAAAGATGATTCCTTGGACCAGATTATTGAATCCGCGCCGCGCCGGGTGTTCAGCCCCTCGCAGGCTGAGCGTGACGCCGCAGCGATTGCCGAGGCCTATAGTGTTCAGGGCCGTCTGGCATCCAGCGTGACCCCGCGTATAATCCGGCGCAACAACAACCGGGTCGATCTGGTGTTCGAGATTTCCGAAGGCGACACCATTGAGGTGGAGCGGGTCTCGTTCACCGGCAACCGGGTCTACTCCGACCGTCGCCTGCGCCGGGTCCTGCAGACCAAACAGGCCGGGTTCCTGCGCGGCTTCATCAACTCGGACACGCTGATCGAGGACCGGCTGGAATTCGACAAGCAAGTGCTGCGGGATTTCTACCTGTCGCGCGGCTATGTGGATTTCCGGGTGAACAGCTCCAATGCTGAAGTCACCCGGGAGCGGGATGCGGTCTTTCTGGTTGTTGATGTGACCGAAGGCCAGCAATTCAAGTTTGGCAATGTATCGGTCACCAGCGAAATGCCGGAAGCGGATGCCGACCTGTTCAGCTCCACCCTGAAGATCAAGCCCGGTGTGGTCTATTCCCCGACACTGGTCGAGAATGCAATCGACCGGATGGAAGGGCTGGCTGTCCGTAGTGAGATCGATTTTCTGCGGGTCGAGCCGCGGGTCACCCGCAATGAGCGGGACCTGACCTTGGATATCGAATTCGTATTGCGCCGCGGCCCGCGGGTGTTTGTCGAACGTATCGATATCGAAGGCAATACCACCACGCTGGACCGGGTGGTCCGTCAGCAATTCCGCTCGGTAGAAGGCGACCCCTTCAACCCGCGGTCCATCCGCAACAGTGCAGAGCGCATTCGGGCGCTTGGCTTCTTCGCCAATGCTGATGTGGAAACCCGCGAGGGCAGCTCGTCCGATCAGGTGATTATCGACGTCGACGTCGAGGAACAGCCGACCGGGTCCCTGAACCTTGGCGGCGCATACTCGGTCACGGATGGTTTCGGGGTCAGCGTCGGCCTGACCGAGAACAACTTTCTGGGCCGCGGTCAGCGGTTGTCTTTCAATATCGCCACAGCGACGGAATCGGATTCCTATGTGCTGGGCTTTACCGAACCTTACCTCTTGGGGCGGGATCTTAGGTTTGATCTGGACCTGGGTCTGAATGAAACCGACTCCAGTTTCTCGGAATACCGCACCAAACGGAT
>NZ_LUKH01000081.1:0-7615 GCF_001593695.1 Leisingera sp. F5
GTTCGGTCCTCGATCCCGTTCCGGGGTGTCATGGTCTGGGAGATCAGTTTCCCGTTCTCCCGAGGGTTCTTTCCGGACCGCAGGAGCTGTCAGGCCAAGGTTCATCTCATGCCGCTCCACCTCTGCCAGCGCCTCCTGCGGCCAGCAGATCTGTTCTTCGATCTGGGTGGCATCCGGACGCAGCATGTTTTTCACCGCAGCTTCGATCCTGGCGCAGAACGCTCCGCACTTCGCCACCACTGCCGCCAGGTGCATCCGGTCGGACAGGCTGGGGAAGAACTCACGCCCGGATTCATACCCATCCCCCATGTTCGCCCGCAGCCCCATGCCGAACCCATGGGCTGCTTCAAGCACACGCTCTGCCCCTGACCTGACAGCCCGGATCAAAGGCCAGGGATCGGTTTCGGGGGCTCCCCTCACGCGATCCAGCTCCAGAGCGCCCTCAGGAGGCTCGTAGGAGCGCCCTTGGACCTTGTGCCGGGCAATCTCCCCCTTGAGCATCAGAAAGCCGCTCAGGGCCTCTGTATCGCGTTCTGAGAGGTCGGTGTCCCGGATGGCATCCCAGAGCCCGTGAGAGGGCGCTCTGACGCTCTCACGGGCCTTGTCCATGACCGCCCCATAGGTTTCCGGGGAAAGATGCTGGCGCTGGGTGATTTCTTTCCGGGTACCGCGCACGATTTCAGGGTCCAGATGCTCGCGGCACCAATCGGCCCAGGACGTCTGCAAGGCGGAGTATTCGTTCCGCTCGCCCGTGGCCTCCTTCAGCTCGCGCAGTGCCTTGTTGGTCGAGATCACCGGCTTGCCCCGGCTTTCCCGGACCGGGGAGACCAGCACATCGACCACAGCCCCGCCCTTCTCATCGAGATCAAGGCGGGTGGCGATCACCGAACCTTTGCCGCCCCAGCCCTCGGCCCATGCCTTCGCCTGGTCAAAGAGCTGGCGGTTACGCGGGTTGTCGGGGTCATGCAGGTTGCCTGCCTTCTCCACCCATTCCGGGGAGACCACGCAGATGGCCTGCAAACAGAGCGGTGCGCCCTTCCGTTCGCCGGCCCCCAGCTCGGTCTTGTGGGCTTTGAAGGCGGCGAGATAGTCACGGTCGTTCCCGGCCTTCGACCAGGCGAGGCCGAAACCGGGTTCCGCATCGTCCCGGACCCGCGCCTTGCCGGTCTCGTCGTGGCGCTGCGCATGGAGGGACGCCCCGCGAAGCTGGGCGATGGTGGTGAGCTTGTTGACGCGGATGGCTGCCTTGAACATGGGACGGTGATAGCCGGAAGCGACAGAATTGTCATTTGAAATGACAACCCACTAGGCAATTCTCTGCGAGCCGCTCCGCTAATTGCCATGGGCCGGAGGTGCTGCGCCCTCCTGGACCTCCCGCCGGAAGCCGCCCGAGGGGCGGCTGCGCACCCTCCCGCCCCTGCTATATGAGGGCCGGTCGGAATGGCGCGCGGGAGCCTGCCCGGACCGGAGACCTCCGAATATCGGAGGGCCGGGCAAGCGGCGGTGGTCACGTAGCGCCACGCTTGAAAATGGATAATTATTATACCATATTTTGGCATGAATTTTGAGTATGACCCCGCCAAAAGCGCCTCGAATCTAGAGAAGCATGGCATCGACTTCGAGCTGGCTCAGGCCCTTTGGGATGACCCGTGGGTGCTCGAAGCCCCGGCCAAGACCGAGGGCGAACCGCGCTTCCTGTCGATCGGGAAGATCGAGGGCAAGCACTGGGCGGCGGTCTGGACACCGCGAGGTGATGTGGTGCGGATCATCTCGGTGCGCCGGGCCCGGAAAGAGGAGATCAGCTACTATGAAGGCAACTGAGTTCGACAAGAAATTCGACGCCGGTGAGGACGTGAGCGATGCAATCGACTGGTCCCAGGCGCGCCGCCGGAACGACCAGCCCAAGCGGGTGAACGTGGATTTTCCGGCGTGGGTCGTGGAAGGCCTGGACAAGCAGGCTCGGCACTTGGGCGTGACGCGGCAATCGCTGATCAAGCTATGGATCGCTGAGCGCCTGCAATGAGATCAGCCTAATCCCGGTTCTGGCTGCTGCCGAACCGTTCCGCAAAATCCGGCGGCATCTGCTGCCGGCGTTTTAGCGGCGTCCGTTCCCAGATTTCCGCATCAGTCAGGGGTTCAGAACTGACCTCGTAGTTCCCGCAGTCAAAGCGGGAAGCACAATCTGAGCGAGCATCTTCGTGACGGTCGTGAGCCATTTGGCCTCCGGTCTGACTAAGGGAGGGGGTGCTTGCGAGGGGTCGGGCTTCAGGCTTGGCGTTTCCCGTCGATCAGGCGCCGGGCTTTCTGCATCACCTGGCTGTGCGGGGTGGCCGGACGCGGATCGGTTTGCGCCTCTTGTACCTTGGTGGGGAACCAGGCGTCATAGGCCAGCGGGTCTGCGGCCAGGCCGGTATCGGTTGTTTGTGCCTTGAGCTGACCGGCGAGGCGGGCATGAAGCGTTGAAGTCTCGGTAGGCATGGCGTGTCCTCCTGTTTCCGGGAAGAGTTTGTGTGTCAATCGGGATGCAAACAAGCTGTCTTTTGAGGTTGTTTGACCCAGATGCTCCCCGTTTTGGCGGTTTTCTGTAAAACTGGTGGAGTACAGGTGTTAAAACCGTTTCCCCACCACCGGTGAAGGCGAGCAGAAAACATGGCAAAACTATCTTTGAATCAAGCGGCGAAGTATGCGGGTGTTGCTAAGAAAACTCTCTTGGAACGACTTAGAAGCAATGACTTAAACGAAAAAATATCGGGTGGGAAGAACGCGCAAGGGCATTGGGAGATTGATGAGGCAGAGCTTGACCGTGTTTTCAGGAAACCACAGGAGGAACCACGCAGTAAAACCGTTTCCCCACCTCCAATAAAGGCGGCAAAGCCAAGCGAAACCGGTGCGTTAGAGATTGAAGTTAAGATGCTTCGGGAGCAGATCGGTGCCATGAGTGCTGAGCGTGACCGGGAGCGCGGCCAGCTCGTTGATCAGATCGAGGATCTGCGCGCCCGCCTGGATGGAGCTGAGACTGAGCGGGTGCGCCTGAATACGCTTCTGACTGATCAGAGAGATAAGCCGGTCGGGCAGGCCCAGCGTGGCCTTTGGGCGCGTTTGACTGGCAGATAACCGCCAGTCAAAAATCGACCGGGAGCAGAAGATCTCCGACGGCTGTGATCATGACAGTTCTGTTAACAAGTTGTTAACCAAGGCCGCTTTAGCACTGCCATGTATTGCACAATCAGGAGGTTATCATGCCGCTCGCGCCTACAATCAATTATACTTACAAAAACGAGGGCACAAAGTCTTCTTCTGGGGCACCAACGTCTATGGCGAGAAAGCGTCTGGTGACGATTCTGGCAACTACATGTCCGGTAACGGAATGCACGACTGGCTCAGGGGATGGGACGGCAATGACACGCTGCATGGCGGAACCGGTAACGATATTCTGGAAGGTGGCGCGGACAACGACACTCTCACTGGCGGCAGCGGCGATGACTGGCTCTATGGCGATTATCGGAACGAAAGCGTCTGGGCCCAGGGCGACGACTTCGTCCTAGGCGGCGGCGGAAACGACTACGTCTTTGGCGCAGGCGGAAATGATGATCTGCGCGGCGACAGCGGTAGTGACACCATTGAGGGTGGCACGGGCAACGACACACTCTATGGTGGCGCTGATGCTGACGTGTTCCGCTTTGATGTGACCGCCGAAACTACCAGTTCGGCGCTAACAGGCTACCTTCAAGATAATATCAATGACTTCGAAGATGGCGTCGATCTTATTCAGCTGGTAGGTGTGACGAAAGATGACGTTAGTGTGCAATCATCAGCAGATGGAGATGCCCTAATTGTCGTTAGTGGAACAGACGGTGACTTGAGGATTGAACTGAACGGCGTCAGCAGTTCTCTCATCGATACTGTTGACGATTTTCTGTACATCTAAAAAGCGAAAGCCTCAGCCCCACTCAGATTGGTAGGCGCTGAGGCAACCCTTTTACCCGGCATAGGACCACCGAGATCGGGCCTTGTTTATTCGAAGGTCAGGATAAGGCTCCCGTTTTCGTACTGTTCGCGGCGCATCTCCAAAAGCTGAGTTCTCAAAGCCTCGGTTTCCTCCTCAGAAAATGGAGGAAGATAGTCCGTTTCTTCACCATGGCCTGTTGCGATGGCCTCATTGGCCACACGGATGGAGGCGTTTATCGATTGCAGATCTCCCCTTGCGAGCCTCGATAGCATTAACTCAATGCGCTCTTCCTCGGTTCTGCCATCTAAAGATAGGCCGCTTCGAATTTCAAAAGGCTCATCCTTCGTAGCCGCAGTTACTTGAAAAATTGCTCCCTCAAGTCCCTGGACCTTACCTGCGAGCAATGCCCCGGACCTGTCAGTATTGATGTTGGAAATCGCGCCGAAATGATCAAAGGCATCTTCACCCTCAGCCAATTCCCGGCCGATGGCGTTCTCCACCAGTGTATTAAACTCCTCCTGTAGAGAAGCCAGTTGGTTGGACCTGATCGCCTCCATGTCCTTCATCACCTGGCCCAGAAGATCGCCGCCTGCGCGTTCGCTGTAGGAGGGGCCTTCATAGGTGGGGGCGGCGCGTTCTGCTGCCTGTCCTGCAGTGGTGGTGCGGGGATCTGCATAGGTTCCGCTCAGGCTTGAGGTCTCGGCCGGGCGGAACGAGCTGGGGGCATCCTGCTGGGGGGCTGCCGCCACCGGCGCGGACGGAGGGGCAAATGCAGTGTCCTGGACTGCGGTGGAGTTGGGCAGCAGAAGCTGTGTTTCAGTATTTTTGGTCTTAGCGCCAAACAGCGCCAGGGTGTGGTCGCCAATCGAGGTGTTGATAATCATGAGGCTGCTCCCCGTCTCTCAGATGGGTTCAAAGAAGGTTTCAACTTTGCCCCTGTCTAGGACACACAGGTTAACGGATGGCAACTCTGGGTAGAGCGGATGGCTAGAATTGGAGGCAAATGAAGACAGCCTCTGCAACGCCGGAACAGCCCGCAAAGAACCGCGGAAATTCCGGCTAATAAGCTGATGTAAAATCTGTTTTCGTGGCTGATCTGATCGCTTACAGCGGGCAGGGGATTGGCATGGGGCTGCGCGCCCGGCGAGATGGGAGAACCTGGGAAAGGTTTATGACCTGAGGTCACTCTGCTTCTTGCAGTAGGCCAGGAAAGCAGCGCCTGCATTTTTCGGCGGGTTGCCCTTGGCGGCTTCAGAGTTGGCAAACGCCAGCCAGTCCGAGCGGAGGGCATAATAGTCCCGGCCCTTCTCCCTGGCGATGGCCCTTGCCTTGTCTTCGGCCCATTCCGGCAGCCTGATACCGGGAAAAAGCTCGCTCTGAGGCGCGCGCGGGCGGAAGATCACCAGGTCCTCCGGGGTCAGCTCCATGCGATAGAACGGCGTGTGATCATCCTCGATGATCTGGCGGATGTTCAGCCGGAACTTCTTCAGGGGGGCGTTGCTGCCGGTCTTTTCCTGGAGTTTGGCGAGGCCGATCTGCCACCTGGGCTGGCTCCCGCAGTGCTTGCGGCCGATCTCATACAGGCGGCGCTCAAGCGGGCGGCGAAGGCGAAAATAATCGTGCGAGATCGTCACGACTTCGTTGGCCTCGATCGCGCGCATGAACCAGTCAGACAGAACGACCTCGCAATAGTCGAGCCGCCATGCCCCTTCTTCCTGCATAACGAATCCGGCTTGGTCCACTAGGCTAAAAATCCGAACTTCGCGCTTGTTTCCGGTACGGATCGTTGTGGTGAATTGCGTCCCCTGTAGCCGTTTGAAGGCTTGCTCCAGACGCTTGTAATGGTTACCGCCAATGGGGCGGTTGGTTGCGATGGAAAGCTCACGGGCGCTGAAACGGACGCGCTTTCCGATCTTTTCGCCCCGGTTCTTCATGTCCATCAGTTGGCTGATGCAGAAGATCAGAATGTCCTTGTCCTTGATGGTGGGAAGGCCAAGGCCGGAAGGAGCGATTTCCAACCTGTTTTCACCGTTCTGGTAGACCAGGTGGCGCATGTCGGGCTTGGTCGCTAGGGAAAACAGGGGATGTTCCATCGACGCGGTGTCGTCCTTAGGGACCACGTCCGTGATATCGAGGATGAAAAAATCCTTCTGGGGGTGTCTATCTGGTAGCAAAGGCATGTCCGGACGCTACGAGAAATTTGACCGTTCAGGAACCCTGGATTTGACCTATCAGGAACCGTTCTGAAGTTCGTGCTACCGGGAACCAAAGTTTGACCTATCAGGAACCTCTGAAGGGCTGTTTTCGTTTGACCCTTTCGGAACCATAATTTGACCCTTTCGGAACCAGAATTTGACCCTTTCGGAACCCTGTGGGTAAATTATTGTTTTAATAATAGAATGTTAGGGGTAGATTTTGGCCCCGTAACATACTCCGTAGGTAACACTATTAACACTAGGGGTCAGCGACCGTGGTTCGGTCCTCGATCCCGTTCCGGGGTGTCATGGTCTGGGAGATCAGTTTCCCGTTCTCCCGAGGGTTCTTTCCGGACCGCAGGAGCTGTCAGGCCAAGGTTCATCTCATGCCGCTCCACCTCTGCCTGTGCCTCCTGCGGCCAGCAGATTTGCTCATTGATCTGGGTTGCCTCCGGACGCAGCATATTTTTGACTACGGCCTCAACCCTGGCGCAAAACGCTCCGCATTTCGCCACCACTGCCGCCAAGTGCATCCGGTCGGACAGGCTGGGGAAGAACTCACGCCCGGATTCATACCCCTCCCCCATGTTCGCCCGCAGTCCCATGCCAAACCCATGGGCCGCTTCAAACACACGCTCTGCCCCTGACCTGACAACCCGGATCAAAGGCCAGGGATCGGTTTGGGGATCTCCCCTCACGCGTTCCAGCTCCAGAGCGCCCTCAGGAGGCTCGTAGGAGCGCCCTTGGGCCTTGTGGCGGGCAATCTCCCCCTTGAGCATCAGAAAGTCGCTCAGGGCCTCTGTATCGCGTTCTGAGAGGTCGGTGTCCCGGATGGCATCCCACAGCCCCTGAGAGGGCGCTCTGACGCTCTCACGGGCCTTGTCCATGACCGCCCCATAGGTTTCCGGGGAAAGGTGCTGGCGCTGGGTGATTTCCTTCCGGGTGCCGCGCACGATTTCAGGGTCCAGATGCTCGCGGCACCAATCGGCCCAGGACGTCTGCAAGGCGGAATATTCGTTCCGCTCGCCCGTGGCCTCCTTCAGCTCGCGCAACGCTTTGTTGGTCGAGATCACCGGCTTGCCCCGGCTTTCCCGGACCGGAGAGATCAGAACATCGACCACGGCCCCGCCCTTCTCATCGAGATCGAGGCGGGTGGCGATCACGGACCCCTTGCCGCCCCAGCCCTCGGCCCATGCCTTCGCCTGGTCGAAGAGCTGACGGTTATGCGGGTTGTTTGGGTCATGCAGGCTGCCGGCCTTTTCCACCCATTCAGGCGACACCACGCAGATGGCCTGCAAGCAGAGCGGCGCGCCCTTCCGTTCGCCGGCCCCCAGCTTGGTCTTATGGGCTTTGAAGGCGGCGAGATAGTCACGGTCGTTCCCGGCCTTCGACCAGGCGAGGCCGAAACCGGGTTCCGCATCGTCCCGGACCCGCGCCTTGCCGGTCTCGTCGTGGCGCTGCGCATGGAGGG
>NZ_LUKH01000082.1:0-7525 GCF_001593695.1 Leisingera sp. F5
TCCGCGGGGAGGGCAGCGGGCTGGTCAGTCATGTGCCCAGACATATGATTCCCCGCCGCTGGCTGCAATGTTTGCCTGCCCGGATCAAGTGCGGGGAAATCCACCGAAGCTGTGGATAACTACGGAGATATCTTTGGGCTATCCCGCCTTTTCCCTTATAATTTGGTGGTTTTGGACGAATGCTTAAAAATTAGGCGATTTGGTAAGGCGCTGTTTTTAGTGATATTTTTTCACCAGCCCTGTCAAGGTTTTGAAAACAAAGGCACTTTTGTAACGCTTCCGTAACGGCACCTGAACCGGTGCAAAACTTTTGGGGAAACGGACGTTTTCGCCCCTGTTTGCGTCACTCCAGCCCGTCACTGTCCGGGGTCTGCCAGCCCAGGTGCTGGCCGCCATCGGCGCAGATCATCTGCCCCGTGACCGCCTTGGCCTGCAGCAAATAGGACAGGGCCGCGGTGATGTCTTCGGCATCCGCGCCCCGCTGCAGGATGGTGGCTGCGCGCTGGCGGGCAAACTGCTCCTGGCTTTGCCGCGGCCCCTGCAAAGTTGGCCCTGGTCCGATGGCGTTGACCCGGATCTGCGGCGCCAGTGCCTGCGCGGCTGTCTGCGTCAGCGTCCACAGTGCTGACTTAGCCAGTGTGTAGCTCATGAAGTCAGGCGTCAGTTTGCGGACCCTTTGGTCGATCATGTTGACCGCCAGTCCCCAGGCACGTGGCTCACCGCCGACATCCCGCACCAGCGGTACCTGCTGCGCGGCCATTGCCTGCAGCAGCACAAACGGTGCCCGCAGATTGCTGTCCAGATGCCGGTCCCAGCTGTCCCGCGTGGCGCTGGACAGCGTGTCACGCTCAAACACCGAGGCATTGTTGACCAGGCAAGTGACCGGCCCGCCCAGGGCCTCAGCCGCGCGGGGCAGCAGAGCCTGGGTCTGATTTTCATCCAACAGATCTGCCTGCAGCACCGCGGCGGACGGCCCCAGGGCACGGATCTGCCGTGCTGTGTCCGCGGCCTCCTCCGCCGAGGACACAAAATGGACGGCAACGTGATACCCGCGCGCGGCCAGCTCCAGCGCCATCGCCCGGCCCAGCCGCCTGCCTGCTCCGGTCACCAATGCCCGCATCTGCGCCTCCCCGCTGCTGTTGCAGGGAAAGGATTAGAACAGGACGATCATATAAGCCAGATAGAGTGCCGTAAGAAAAACGCCCCAGATACGGGTGATGTCCTGTTTGAAGAAGACAAAGGGGACCAGCAGCAGCGAGGCCCCCAGCATCACCCAAAGATCAAACTGCAGGAATTCCGGATCCACACTGATCGGGCCGATAAATGTCGCGATGCCGATGATGGCCAGCAGGTTGAACATGTTGGAGCCGATAACATTGCCCAGCGCCACGTCGGCCTGCCGGCGCATTGCCGCCATCACGGTTGTCGCCAACTCGGGCAGCGAGGTTCCGACCGCCACCAGGGTCAGGCCGATCACGGTTTCGCTGATTCCGTAGGTGCGGGCAATGATGGTAGCGTTGTCGACCAGCAGGTCAGCCCCCAGGGGCAGGCCAATCAGGCCCAGCAGCAGATAGGTGCAGACGCGCCAGTAAGGCATGTCCGGATCAGCTTCCTCGATCTCTTCCAGGTCTGCATCGGCGGCACAGCCTTTGCCGTTGCGCCGGTGATTGCGCGCTTCGCGAAAGGCTATTCCGAGCACAACAGAGAGCGCAGCCAGCAGGATCAGGCCGGACCAGACGGTGAAGGTGCCGCAAAAGGCAAGACCGATGAACAGCACCGAAGCTGCCAACATAAAGACATAGTTTTTGCGGGTGTTGCACTCGCTGGTGTGCAGGGCCCGCATCAGCGCGGGAATGCCAAGCACCAGCAGGATGTTGGCGGTGTTGGAGCCAACCACATTGCCCAGCGCGATCCCATCGGCACCTTCGTGCACCGCACTGATGGCAATCAGCAGTTCCGGCGCCGAGGTGCCAAAGGCCACGATCGTCAGGCTGACAATCAGCGCAGGCACCCCCAGCCGCAGGCTGAGGTTCACTGCCCCGCGCACCAGCGCATCGCCTGCCAGCAGCAGGATCACCAGCCCCAGAGCCGAATACAGCCATGGCATCATTTGCCACGATCTCCTTTTTTGCAGGCACAGGGACCCTTGCCGATCCGGAAACGGCCGCAGGAGGGGCAGCGCCGGGAATTGATCTGTTTCTGACCGGGAAAGCGCAGCTTGCCGAACATAGCAAGAACTGCCATCACCACCAGAAAGAGCGCAACGATCTTGAACAGCACGTCAGAGCCCGAAACGCGCGTATTCGGCGCGTTCCTCGATCTCGGCCAGTGCATCCTGGGCAACCTGCATGCCGAAACGGCTGAGCAGCGGTTTCTTGAGCCCGTAGCGGCGGAAGCGGACCTTCTCGCCGAAACGCTCCTGCATCTTCGGCTTCATATGGCCGATGCCATCTATCAGCCCCAGCTCCTCAGCCCGCCGGGCCAGCCAGATTTCACCAGTGAACAGGTCCTCTCCCGGTTTCAGTTTCAGCCCGCGGCGGTCAGTGACATGATCAATGAAGTTGGCATGGATGTCGTTCAGGATCACCTTAAGACGCTGCACATCCTCGGGATTTTCCGGACGGAACGGGTCCAGCATGGATTTGCTCTCACCAGCGGTATAGACCCGGCGTTCCACCCCCTGGCGGGCCAGCAGCACATGGGCGCCAAAGCCCGCGGAGATCACCCCGACCGAACCCAGCACCGAGCTGGCATCAGCCCAAATCTCATCTGCGGCGGCCGCCAGCCAGTAGCCGCCGGAGGCAGCAACATCCTCAACAAAGGCATAGACCGGAATGTTCAGCTCTTCTGCAAGGCGGCGGATGCGGGCACCGATCAGCGAGCTTTGCACCGGCGAGCCGCCAGGGGAGTTGATCTCCAGCGCTACCGCGGCAGGTTTACCCTTGCGGAAAGCACGCTCCAGCACCGGCGCCAGCGCGGCATCGCTGAGCGAGCCGCGGCCCGGCATGCCGATCGCGCCATTGAGGCGCACCACTGCCACCAGGGGCTGTCTTTTCAGGAAAAGCAGGCGAAATCTCATGGCGCCGATGTAGAGGGCCGCCCGGGGTGAAACAAGGTGCGTGGCCCGGGGAATTGGCGTGAAATGCAAAAACCGCACAGCCGCGGGCAAAATTGCAACGCTGCCCTGCGCCAGTCAAATGCCCGGAAATGCTCCCACCCGTCAGGTCAGCAGCTTGCAGCTGCCGCCTTCCCGTTGGGCCGGGCGCCGCGCTGCCGCACGGCGCATGACGCCGACGAGAGTACTTGGCCTTGTCCAGATCCGCATATCAGGCCCGGATGCGCCAGCCGGTTTTGAATATCCACCAGATCACTGCCACGCAGGCCAAGGTAAAGCCGCCAATTGCACAGAGGCTCAAGAGCACCGGCACATCCGCCTGACCGAAGAACGCCCAGCGGAAACCCGAGACCAGGTAGACCACCGGGTTGAATAGGGTGATGGTCTGCCAAACCGGCGGCAGCATCGAGATTGAGTAGAAAGAGCCGCCGAGGAACACCAGCGGTGTCACCACCAAGAGGGGTACCAGCTGCAATTGTTCAAAATTCCCCGCCCAGATACCAATGATAAACCCCATCAGCGAGAAACTGAGGCACGTCAGCACCAGAAACGCCACCATGGCTATGGGATGCTGGATGTCCAAATCCACAAACAAGGAAGCCGTGCACAGGATCACCACGCCAATGAACAGCGACTTGGTGGCTGCGGCCCCGACAAACCCCGCGACCACCTCAAGGAAATTGATCGGCGCCGACAGGATTTCGTAGATGTTGCCGATGAACTTCGGGAAATAGATCCCGAATGAGGCATTGGAGATGCTCTGGGTGATCACCGACAGCATGATCAGCCCCGGCACGATAAAGGCCCCGTAGCCGATCCCGTCAACTTCCTGGATCCGGCTGCCGATGGCGCTGCCGAAGACTACAAAATACAGCGATGTGGACAGCACCGGCGAGATGAAACTTTGCAGAAAGGTGCGCCAGAACCGCGCCATTTCCGCCTTGTAGATGGTCGCGACCGCTGTCCAGTTCATGCTGCGTCCCCCTGAACGTCGTCTGCCGAAGCCCCATCCCCCGAAACAAGCCCGACAAAGATATCTTCCAGGCTGGATTCCCGTGTCTGCACATCCGCCAGCACCAGCCCGGCCTGCGCGACGTCATTCAACAGCGTGGTGATGCCGGTCCGTTCGGCCCTTGTGTCATAGGTGTACAGCAGCGCCCCGCCGCCATTCACCAGCTGCAACTCATGCTGCGCCAGCGCGTCAGGAATGGCTCCGACCGGCGCGGTCAGCTGCACCTCCAGCTGCTTCTGCCCCATCCGGGCCATCAGCTGCTCCTTTGCCTCGACCAGCAGCAGCTCGCCGCCGGTGATGACGCCAACCCGGTCGGCAATCGCCTCGGCCTCTTCAATGTAATGGGTGGTCAGGATGATGGTGACGCCGCTGGCCTTCAGCTCAGCCACGATCGCCCACATGTCCTTGCGCAGCTCAACATCGACACCTGCAGTGGGTTCATCAAGGAACAGGATACGCGGATCATGCGCCAGCGCCTTGGCAATCAGCACCCGGCGCTTCATGCCGCCGGACAGCTCCATGATCTTGGCGTCCCGCTTTTCCCACAGCGACAGCTTGCGCAGCACCTCCTCGATCCGCGCCGGATCGGCAGGTTTACCGAACAGACCGCGCGAAAAACTGACGGTGTCATGCACCTTGGCAAATGGCTCCAGGGTGATCTCCTGAGGCACCAGCCCGATCAGCGCACGGGCGGCGCGGAACTCTGCCACATTATCAAACCCGCCGACGCTGACGTTGCCCGAGGTCGCGGTGGTGATGCCGCAAATCGTTGAAATCAAAGTCGTCTTGCCTGCGCCGTTGGGGCCAAGCAAAGCCAGAATCTCACCTTCTTCAATCTCAAGCGAGACGCCTTTCAGCGCCTCAAAGCCGCCGTCATAAACCTTGCGCAGGTCGCGGATGGACAGGATGGGCGCCATGGTGCCTCCGGCATGTTGTCAAATCCTGGCCACCCTAACGGCGGCGTGACGCGTCTGCCAGCCCTCGCCTTGCAGACGCGCCTGTGCGCCTGCGCAGAGCTGATCGGCTGGCTCAGCCGCGGCCTGTTACCTTGCTGAACCAGCCCTTTTTTCCGCTGCCTTCCGGGGCTTCGCCGTCAGCCGGGGTTTCCCCGTCTCCTTCGGCCTCCTCCTGCGGTGCCAGATGCGCCTGCAGATTGGCAAAAAACTGATCCGCCATCTTTTTGGCAAACCCGTCGATGATGCGGCTGCCAAGCTGTGCCAGCTTGCCGCCGACTTTGGCTTCCACCTCATATGACAACAGCGTGCCGGATTCCGACGGCGCCAAAGTCACAACGGCCCCGCCCTTGGCAAAGCCGGCCGCACCGCCTTTGCCTTCGCCGGAAATGGTCAGCGTTTCATTCTCTGCCAGATCCGACAGAGTGACCTGCCCTTTGAAGGTGGCTTTGACCGGGCCGACTTTCTGGGTGACGGTGGCCTCGAACCCCTCTTCCGGTGTGCCGGTGACCTCCTGCGCTCCGGGCACACAGGCCTTCAGCACCTCCGGCGTCAGCAGCGCCGCATAGACGGTTGCGGGATCGGCGGCGATCTCCTTCTGGTCACTCATCTGCATGGGCTAGGCCTCCCTGACGTTCGTTTCCGGTTCCTTTCAGACCTAGCCGCACCGCAGCCCCCTGCCAAGCCGGCTATTGGCTGGCACTTCTGATCCGCATCTTTCAGGACGGCACAAGACGCGCAAATGCCGTACCGTCAATTTTTGTGACTTTATCTTGATGTCGAGATTTATACGCGCTATCTCGACATCAAGATAAAACATGGAGCATACAATGAAGATCATCATTTTCGGTGCCACCGGCGATGTGGGCAGTGCAGCCGTTAAGGCCGCAACACAGCGCGGCCACCACGTCACGGCGGTGTCGCGCGACCCTTCGGCTCTTGCCGCAATCAGCCCCTTGGTCACTCCGCTGCCTCGGGATCTGCTGGCGGACCCGCAGGCCGCGGTTACCGCAGCGAAAGACCATGATCTGGTCATTAGCGCCCTGCGTCCACCGACCGGCCGTGAGGAGGATCTGGTTCCGCTGACCCGCACCGCAGTGCAGGCAGCGCGTCACGCCGGCGTTCCTGCCCTGGTGACCGGCGGCGCGGCCTTGCTGAAACTGGCGGATGGCAGCGGCCATACGGTGCTGACCGCGCCGGGCTTCCTGCCCGAAGACTCCCGTCTGATTGCCGAAGCCTGCGCGGCGCAAGACGCCATGCTGGAACAGGAAACCGGCGTGGAATGGACCTGCCTGCGCCCGCCCGCGCTGCTGACAGAGGGTCCGCTGACCGGCCAGTACCAGCTTGGCACCGATACGCTGCTGACGAATGCGGCAGGTGTTTCGCAGATCTCCTTTGCGGATTTCGGCGCTGCGCTGCTGGATCTGGCTGAAAACCGGCACCATGCCAACCGAAGACTGACTGTTGCCTGGGGCACTCCCGCCCCTGCCCTGACGGCCGGCTGACGCCGGTCCTTGGGCCGCTGAAGCGCTGCAGCGGCGTCTGTGTCTCTGACCGCAGGGCCAGGTTTGAGCCTTCATCGGGACGGCTCCCAGGCGCCGCCGTTCCGGCCGGGATGGCTTGTTGCAAGCGGGCCCCCCTAATATGGCAACCCGACATAATTTTCTGCCAGAGAGGCCTGCGCCGCCTCCGAGGAGAACAGGTAATCCAGATCCGCCCGTTGCAAGCGCAGATCGGTCTCGGTTCCTTGCGGGAAACGATGCAGCAGATTGGTCATCCACCAGCTGAACCGCTCCGCTTTCCAGACCCGCGCCAATGCTTGTTCGGAGTAGCGGTCCAACGCGGTGCTGTCGCCCTGCAGATAGTGGCCCAGGAAGCCATGGTAGAGATAGTAAATGTCCGAGGCCGCCGAATTCAGCCCCTTGGCGCCGGTCGGCGGCACGATATGGGCCGCGTCGCCCGCCAGGAACAGATTGCCATACCGCATCGGCTCCGCCACGAAACTGCGCAATGGTGCAATGGATTTCTCAATCGACGGGCCGGTTTCCAACTGCCCCGCCACTTGTTCCGGCAGCCGGCGCTTCAGCTCCGTCCAAAAGGCTGCGTCGCTCCAATCCTCTGCCCGGTCTGTCAGCGGCACCTGGATGTAATAACGGCTCAGCACCCGGCTGCGCAGCGAACATAGGGCAAATCCCCGTTCATGACGGGCATAGATCAGCTCCTGTGCCACTGGCGGTGTTTCCGACAGAACCCCAAGCCAGCCGAAAGGATAGACCTTCTCGTATTCTTTCAGCACCTCCGCCGGAATCGATTTGCGGCTGACCCCGTGAAAACCGTCGGCCCCAACGATGAAGTCGCAGTCTGCCCGGTGGGCCGCCCCATCCTGCTCCCAGGTCACATAGGCGCGCGCGTCCTTCAGCGCATGCGGCTGCACATTCTGCACAT
>NZ_LUKH01000083.1:0-7461 GCF_001593695.1 Leisingera sp. F5
CCCCGGTGGTGCGAAACCACGCCTTTGGGGTCTCCGGTGGTGCCGGAGGTGTAGTTGATCGAGATCGCATCCCATTCGTCCTCCGGCATCAGCCAGGCGAAATCCGGGTTGCCGCGGGTCAGAAACACCTCGTAGTCGGCGGCCTCTGCATCTGCCGGCACACCGTCATACTCTGGGTCATCATACTGGATCAGAACCGGCGAGACCGAGGCAAGCGCCAGCGCCTCCTGCATCAGCGGCATGAATTCCCGGTCCACGATCACCAGTTTCGACATCGCGTGGTCGAGCTGGAACGCAATGGCCGCCGCATCCAGCCTTGTGTTGATCGAGTGCAGCACCGCGCCGCACATCGGGACGCCGTAATGGCACTCAAGCATTGCCGGCGTATTAGGCAGCAGCGCCGACACGGTGTCGCCGCGGCCGATGCCGTTCTTGACCAAGGCCGAGGCCAGCCGCCGCGACCGCGCAAAAAACTCCGCATAGCTGCGCCGTAGGGACCCATGCACGATCGCCGTGCGGTCCGGAAAGACGCTGGCGGCGCGTTCAAGGAAGGTCAGCGGCGTCAGCGGCTGATAGTTCGCGGGGGTGCGGTCCAGACCGGTGTTGTACGGGTTGTCCGTCATGATCTTATTGATCCTGCCATTGGGGGCTGCGTTTTTCGAGGAAGGCACCGATGCCCTCTGCGGCATCGCGGGCCAGCATGTTGTCCACCATCACGCCGGAAGCATAGTTATAGGCGTCGGCCAGGGGCATTTCCCGTTGCGCGTAGAAGGCGCGTTTGCCGGTGGCCAGGGTCATCACCGACTTGGACGCGATCCTGCGGGCCATCTCCATCGTGGCCTCCCGCAGCCCTGCGGGCGGAACGGTGCGGTTGATCAGGCCTGTCTCCTCTGCCCGCCGGGCCGGGGTCATGTCGCCGGTCAGCAGCATTTCCATTGCATGCTTGCTGGTGACATTGCGCGACAGCGCCACCATCGGCGTCGAGCAGAACAGGCCGATATGCACCCCCGGTGTGCTGAACTGCGCGGTGTCCGCGGCAATGGCCAGATCGCAGCTGGCTACCAGCTGGCAGCCTGCCGCGGTGGCGATCCCTGTGACCTCGGCAATCACCGGCTTGGGGCAGTTCACGATGGCCTGCATGGTGGCAGAGCACATCGCCATCACCTTGGCAAAATAGGCCCGCCCGCCATCCCCTGCCGCGCGTCCGGCGGTCATCTCCTTCAGATCATGCCCGGCGCAATAGGCCGGGCCGTTTGCCGCCAGGACGACAACACGCACCTGTGAATTTTCTCCCGCATCGGCAAAGGCTTGGGCCAGCGCCGCCAGCATCGCCTCAGACAGGGCATTGCGCCGCCCGGAATCGTTCAGAGTCATTCGAAGGATGCCATGGTCATCCAGATCGCTCAGCAAAATGTCTTGCTGTTGCACGGGGGATCTCCTTTGTTGGGGGTCAGCGGATGTTGATCTCGACGCTGTCGGCGAGCGTATTGGCGATGAAGCAATAGCGGTGGGCGCGGTCCTGCATCTCCTCCAGCTCTTTTTCGCTGACGGAAAATCCGGTGTCGAAACGCACCACCGGGTGCAGGTCGATGCGTGTCACCGACATCTGGCCCTTGGGGTTCTTGCCCAGATGCGCCTCGGCGTAATCGTGGTAGGTGGCCACCGGCCAGCCGGCTTTGGCCGCCAGCGCCAGGAAGGTCATCATGTGGCAGCTGGACAGGGCCGAGGCCAGCGCCTGTTCCGGGTTGGTGTTGCCCGGATCTCCGCCCCAGTCGGGGGCGGAGTCCACTTGGACGTCATAGCTGTTGTTGTACTGCACCGTGTGGGCGTTCGAATACTGGCCGGTTTGCAGCACAGGTTCAGCACGCTGCCAGTGCAACTGGATTGAAAGGTCGGACATGGCGGTATCCCTCATTATCGCTCAGCCAGCGCTCAGGCTGCGGCCAGGGTTTTCTTCGGATCGAAGAAGGGGATTTCCACAATGGTCGCACGGGCAGGGCCGGTGCCGGCCGTGACCTCAACCGTTGCCCCGAGCACGGCCTCGTCCGCCGAGACCATCGCCAGTGCGATGTTCTGCTCCAGCCGCGGCGAATAGACGGCAGAGGTGATCTTGCCGATGGCAGTGCCATCCTTGCTGACCGGCCAGAAGGTGGTGTTGGGCCCGGTCAACGGTGCGCCTTCGATGATCAGGCCCACCTGCTTGCGGCTGACGCCTTGCTCCTTGATTTCCCGCAGGGCCGCCTTGCCGATGAAGCTGGCTTCCATATCGAGGTTCACTAATCGGCCCAGCCCAAGCTCATAGGGGGTGGTGTTGATATCGGCGTCAGCGTGGTAAGACAGCATGCCGCCCTCGATACGGCGGATCGAGGAAGTATGGCCGGGCTTCAGCCCGAACGGCACCCCCGCTGCCATGATCTTTTCCCAAAGCTCCTCACCGCGCGACCCGTCCTGTAGGTACAGCTCATATCCCAGTTCGCTGGACCAGCCGGTGCGCGACACGATCAGCGGAATACCGTCCAGATCAACCTCGCGCAGCCAGTAGTATTTCAGATCCATGATGCTGACGCCGAACAGCGCGCGCATGATCTCGCCGGACTTCGGCCCCTGCAGCTGCAGCGGCGACACGTCGGGTTCACCGATGGTGACATCCATGCCGGAATGCACCGCCACACCCTGCGCCCACAAAAGGATGTCGCTGTCCGCCAGCGAGAACCAGAAGTGGTTTTCCGCCAGCCGCAGCAGGATCGGGTCGTTCAGGATGCCGCCATCGGCATTGGTGATCAGGATGTATTTGCACTGGCCCACCACCATTTTCGACAGGTCGCGCGGGGTCAGCATCTGCACGAATTTCGCCGCATCCGGACCGGTGATCTCCACCTGGCGCTCGACCGCCACATCGCACAGGATCGCGTTGTTCACCAAGTTCCAGAAGTTCTGCTCCGGATCGCCGAAATCGCGCGGGATGTACATATGGTTGTACACCGAGAACCCCTTGGCGCCCCAACGCACAGTGGCGTCGAAATAGGGGGACTTGCGGATCTGTGTGCCGAACCCGAAGCCGTCTGATTGCATCATGTCTTTCACCCTTTGCACCGGCGGCCCGATCAACCGCGGACTGTTTGAACTGGGTGAAGGATTACCCGCACAGGCGGGCCGGGAGCGGACTGAAAAACAAGACCTGGGCAGACCAAACGGACTGATGTCAGACAGGCTTGCAGACCGTTCAGACGCTTCCGGTCATTTGCCGGACCTGGCCGCCAACCCGGAAAGATTCGGCTGGGCGGATTTGACGTGGCGCGTCACGATGTAAGTCATGTAGCGGTCAATCCCCAGTTCGGCCGCCAGCAGGGTTTCCATCAACTCCTGAAATGCTGCCAGGCTTGGTGTAAAGACCTTCATGACGTAATCCATGCCACCGCCCGTGGCGATGCATTCGGTGACCTCGTCCAGCTTTCGGATATGGCCCTCGAAACGGTCAAAATCAGACTTGCGGTGATGTGTGAGAGAGACGGTCACGACCACCTGCGTGAAATCACAGACCCGGTCGAGCGCAACGTCGGCGTGGTAGCCGCGGATGAACCCGGCTGCCTTCAATTTCGTAAGCCGGGCCCAGCACGGGGTCGGCGACAAGTTGACGATCTCCGCCAGCTTGGTTTTGCTAAGCTGGCCGTGCTTCTGGACTGCGCTGAGGATGCGGATATCGGTCGCATCAAGGCTGAACTTGTCCATGCATCGGGGCCTTTCAAAGCAAGGGTTTGGCAGTCCAATACAATCACCAGCAATAGCCCGAAAGCAACATTTTGCACCAGCGAGGCGGTTTGGGGCGCAGGCCACTGGCTGATTACCGTCTGGCGAAATTTGCAAAAGAGCGTATTGCTTGAAACCGATAGCAACCCACTGCCACTGCGCCATGGTAAGATACCGGCATAAGAATTTCGGGGGGCTCTGCAACTGACTGTTCTGAATGTCTTGCTATGCAGGAGCTATCCAGACATGACATTCGCTTCGCCGAAGTTCCTCGACAACTTAGCCGACGACAGGCTGGCGAAACGCATGTGCGTGTTTCATCGAGAGGGCTTCGACATGATCCTGCAAACGGCGTCAACCAACCACCGGACATCTTCATCCCCGAGGTGCGCGACGTTGATCCGACCACCTTCAACGACGTGGATGCCGTGGTCCTGGGGCAGCGCAATTTCCTGCGCGACACTTAGCGGCAGGAGCGAGAACATCCCGACCTGCCGCCCGAGATATGCCAGCCGGTGGGTGCCGAACATATCCTGTTCTATCGCCACGATCTGCTCGCGCATTCGCGCCACGCGCTGGCGCATCTGGTCGAGGTCGCGCAACCAGAGAGCCTTCATGTCCACATCCTGTAGGATTGTCCGCACTATCGCCGGACCATGGTCCGGAGCGTGCGAAGCCCCCGAACGGGCGATGGCCGTGACTGCTCGGGTGATACGCGCCTGGTCGCTGGTGCAGGTCTTGACGAACAGCGCCCCGCGCGGCCGCGGCAAATGCCGAAGGACTTTGACAGGGTGATGCAGACGATGCATTCGGGAAAGCGTTCTGCGATCTGGCCTGCCATGGCGCAATCCGCGTCGAAACCTTGCGCGAAGCCGAGGTAAGCCAGGTCGATCCAAGGCACGATCCCAAGGGCTTCAAGCGTATCGAGAAGTGCTGTGAACTGGTCTTCGCTCATGTCCGCGCCCGTCGGGTTGTGACAGACGCCCTGCATCAGGAAGACATCGCCGGGGCGTGCGGCCTTCAGTCCGTCCAGCATCTGGTC
Source organism: Leisingera sp. F5 (assembly GCF_001593695.1). Taxonomy (NCBI): domain Bacteria; kingdom Pseudomonadati; phylum Pseudomonadota; class Alphaproteobacteria; order Rhodobacterales; family Roseobacteraceae; genus Leisingera; species Leisingera sp. F5. The sequence goes on from NZ_LUKH01000083.1 coordinate 4,790, forward strand.
AAACGTGAGTTCGCTGCGCAGCGGGTCATAGTAGGGCAGCGCCTGATGGCGCGCACCGGCGGCCGTCAGGATTGGAACGTAATTGCCGTAGGTCGGGGCTTGCAGCCAGACGGTCGGCGGCTCCGGCAGCTGCGCCAGAAGGTCGGCCATGACGCGCAGCGCGACAGCGCCGCCCGATGTCTGCGCGGCCACCCAGCCCGCGTCGTAGGCGTCCCCCAGGATTTCACCGCCCAACACGCTGCAATACTCCGCATCTCCGGTCAGGGCGAGGTAGGACTTGCTGGTCTGCGTTTCGATCAGCCGCTGTTCGGCCAGCTTCACTGCCTCCAGAACCGGTGTGCGCCCGTGTTCATCCTGGCAAATCCCGACGGCCAGGTTCAGCTTGTCCCGGCGCGGGACCTGCGCAAACAAGTCGGCGCCGATCATGATCGGGTCGATGGGGTAGTCTTCGACCTTCTCGAACATCACTCGGCCCTTCCCAGCTCGACAGCACGGTCCCGGCAGCCGGTCATCGCGTGCGAGATCATGTCCGCCAAGCCATCCTGCTGAATCGAGGTAATGGCGGCGTGGGTCGTGTCATTGGGCGAGGTCACCCTGCGGCGCAGTTCCTCGGGTGGCACGTCGCCCTGAGCGGCCATGGAGGCCGCGCCAAGCGCGGTTTGCAGGGTCAGCGTGGTGGCATCTTCGCGCGTAAGGCCGAGGGTGACGCCGGCGCGGATCATCTCTTCGATCAACAGGTAATAATAGGCCGGGCCGTTGCCGGAGACGGCTGTGACCGCATCCAGCAGGTCTTCGCGCGGGAGGTCGACGCAAAGACCAAAGGCTTCGACGATGGTCCGATCGCGGGCGCGCTGCGCCGTGTCAACGCGGTCATTGGCGAAGCTCCCCGTCGCGCCGAGCCCCGGCAAGGCCGGGGTGTTCGGCATGGTCCGGACGATGGCCATGGGCCCGAAGAGCGCCTCGAGCCGGGCTATCGACACCCCGCCGCGATGCTGATCAACAGCTTGCCCTTCAGCGCGCCCGCGACCCGCTCGGCCACCTGCGGGATGACCTGCGGCTTGACCGCAAGGACCACGGTGTCCGCTTCGGCGCATCCCGCTGCTACACCGTCCGTGGTGCGAACACCGTAGGTCGCTTGCAAGTGCGCCCGCTGGTCCGCGCCGGGATCGATGAGGGTGATCTGCGCCGGTGCCATGCCTTGGGCGATCAGCCCGCCGAGGATGGCGGAGGCCATGTTGCCGCCGCCGATGAACGCGATGGTCTCCATGGCTCAGAACCGGGTGATGACGGTGGCGCCGACCGACTGGAACTTATCCATCTCCATCAGGGCCTGCGGGGCCTCCGTAAGGCTGATTTGCTGGCCTACCAGCCGCGCCGGATCGAGCCGTCCGCTCGCCACCATGTCCAGCATTGCGCCGTAGCGATGCGCCTGCATCCCGTGCGAACCGAGCAGTTCGATCTCCTGCCCGACGATTTTCGGCATCGGGATCGCCGGGGCCGCGTGGTCGCCCAGCATCAGCCCCACCTGCACGTGCTTTCCGCGCGGCCGCAGGCACAGGATCGAGTTCGTCATGGTCACGGGGTGCCCCAGCGCGTCGAGCGAGACATGCGCGCCGCCCTTGGTGATCTCCTGGATGGCAGCGGGCACGTCGGCCTCGCGCCCGTTGAGCAAGGCCACGGCGCCGAGGTTCTTCGCCATGGCCAGCTTGGCCGGGTCAAGGTCGACGCCGATCACGTTCGCCCCCGCTGCCGCCGCGATCATCACCGCCGAGAGGCCCACGCCGCCACAGCCATGCACCGCCACCCACTGGCCCGCGCTGACGCGGCCCTGGTCAATCACCGCGCGGAACGAGGTGGCGAAGCGGCACCCGAGACTGGCGGCTGTGGCGTAGTCCATCGTCTCGGGGAGCGCCACGAGATTCAGGTCCGCCTGGTGGATCGGCACGTATTCCGCAAACGATCCCCAATGGGTAAAGCCCGGCTGTTCCTGATGCAGGCAGACCTGCTGGTTGCCGGAGTGACATTCCGAGCAACTGCCGCAGCCGCAGATGAAGGGCACCGTGACCTTGTCGCCCACCTTCCAATTCTTCACGTCCTTGCCCACGGCTTCCACCACGCCCGCCAGCTCATGCCCCGGCACATGCGGCAGGTCGATGTCGCTGTCATGGCCCATCCAGCCATGCCAGTCGCTGCGGCAGACACCGGTCGCGGCGACCTTGAGCACCACGCCATGCGGCTCGGGCGTCGGATCGTCTACGGTCATGAGCTTGGGGGCTTCCTGGAACTTCTCGAAAAGGACGGCTTTCATGGCAGGGACTTTCAGCTTGGGGGATTTGGCAACCAGAATGCCCCACTGCATTTGAAATACCTTTGCTATTCCTCTTCATTTTGGCGATATTTGGGGCAGTATCCCCTATATGCATCCTGCATCGAGAAGGAATCCTCCCAATGCCCGAGATCGACGGTGTCAACGCCGAGCTTCTGACCCTGCTGCAAGACGACGGCCGAATGACCAATGCCAAGCTCGCCGAACGCATCGGGATGAGCGAAACTCCCTGCTGGAGAAGGCTGAAACGGCTCGAGGAAAGCGGCATCATCGAAGGCTACCAGGCCAATCTGAACCGCCGGAAGCTGGGCCTCGGCGTTATGGCCTTCGTCCAGCTGCGCTGCTC
>NZ_LUKH01000084.1:0-7357 GCF_001593695.1 Leisingera sp. F5
GTGCGGCGCTGGGACGGGCAGGGGGCCACGGCGCGCTGTCTTGACGCCGTTTGGATTACCTTTTCAGCTGGTTTCTTACTGCTGCCGCTGGCGGCGATCGTACTGGCCGGGCTGCCCGGGCTTGCTGACTTGAAGGGCACGGTATGGCAGGCCGCGGGGAACTCCATTCTGGTGGCTGCAATCAGCACTGTGATCCTTCTTGCGCTGGCCTTGCCGATGGCAGCTGCGGTTGCAGCTGGCCGGAACAGCCTGACCGAACTGTCGGGCATTCTTGGGCTTGCGGCCTCTCCATTGGTGATTGGCACCGGGCTGTTCATTCTGATCTACCCCGTCGCAGACCCATTTGCCCTGGCGCTGCCGGTGACGGCGCTGGTCAATGCGGTGATGGCGCTGCCATTTGCCATGCGTATCCTGGTGCCGCGGGCGCGGGAAGTGCTGGGGCGCTATGGCCGGTTGTCGCTGTCGCTGGATATGCAGGGCTGGGCCTTTGTGCGCCGGGTCTTTCTGCCCCGGATGCGGGCGCAGACAGGGTTTGCCGCGGGCTTGACTGCGGCACTGTCGATGGGGGATCTGGGCGTGGTAACGCTGTTTGCCGATCCGGATTTCGCAACGCTGCCCTTGCAGATTTACCGGCTGATGGGGGCATACCGGATGGAGGCCGCAGCGGGTGCTGCACTGCTCCTGCTGATGCTGTCGATGGGTGCGTTTTGGATTTTGGACCGCGGAGGGCGCTGGCATGCTGAGGCTTGAGAATTGCCGGATCATGAACGGCGGCTATGTGGTGGAGGCGGATCTTGAGATTGTGCGGGGTGCCTGCGTCGCGGTGATTGGTCCATCGGGTGCCGGTAAGTCCACGCTGGTGGAGGCAGTGGCCGGTTTCCTGCCAGTTACCCGTGGGCGCGTCTCTTGGAACGGCTCAGACCTGACCGGCAGGCCGCCGGGCAAGCGGCCGGTCGCCATGCTGTTTCAGGACGGCAACCTGTTTCCGCATCTGACCGTGGCGCAGAACGTTGGCTTGGGGTTGCATGCGAACCTGCGGCTCAATCAGACGGAGTGGCAAAAGATTGACGCAGCGCTGATCCGGGTTGGTCTTGGCGGCATGGGGGGGCGGAAACCTGCGGCTCTGTCCGGCGGGCAGCAAAGCCGGGTGGCCCTGGCGCGGGTACTGGTACAGGGCCGCGACATCCTGCTGCTGGATGAACCTTTTGCGGCACTTGGCCCGGCGCTGAAGGCTGAGATGCTGGATCTTGTGGCAGAGCTGGCGCGCGAAAGCGGCGCCACGGTGCTGATGGTCAGTCATGATCCGAACGACGCGCGCCGGATTGCGGACCAAGTGGTGCTTGTGGCGGACGGCAAGGCGCATCCGCCGCAAGCGACGGCGGACTTGCTGGACAATCCGCCGCCTGCTTTGAAGGCTTATCTGGGGTAAATAATGCCTGAGATACAAGAGGGCCTGCACCTGCGCGCTGGCAAATGCAGGGGCTAGGTTCAGGCGTTTGCCAAGGCCTGCGCGCGTGACTTGGTGATCATCAAGGCGGCTTGCGCTGCTTCGCGGCCTTTTTCTTCGAAATGGTCGCGGTAGATTGTATTGTGGTGTTCGGTCTCCTGATACTGGTGCGGTGTCAAGGATACCGAAAGCACGGGCACGCCTGTCTCAAGGCTCACACGCATCAGCCCGTCCACAACAGCCTGGGCAACGAAATCGTGCCGGTAAATGCCGCCGTCGACGACAAATGCGGCACAGGCAATAGCTGCGTATTTGCCGCTTTTTGCCAGCTCCTGCGCCATCAGCGGCATTTCAAAAGCACCGGGAACATCAAAGACGTCGACTTGAGAGCTGGAGACGAGATCCAGAAACCCATCAAGCGCTCGATCGACGATATCGGCATGCCATTGCGCCTTGATAAAGGCATAGCGGGTGTGTGTCATTGTTATCTCCTTGCGCTTTGACACGTCACCCAAGGCGATAACGAACAACAGGCACCGCCCTAAGCGGCCCTGGCGAACGCTCTCTTTCATCCGGACTGTAACCGTCGGCTCTGGAATCGCACCAGATCTGCTGGACACTTCCGGTTCCGGAAGCCGCTCGCGGGCTTACGGGGCAATGCCCGCTTACCGCCGGTGGGGAATTCCGCCCCGCCCTGAGAACAGGTCGAACGTGCCAATCCGTGCGGCATTCTGCAAGCGTTAAACGCGCGGCATCAAACCTCGACCAAGTCATAGTGTTTGATGCTGCGCGACTCGACCAGTTCGGCCTCAGCCGGGTCGATGTGCGGACTGGTGTAGTCCTCGCCCGCAAAGGCCTTGAGCGACGCCAGATCCTTCCACACCATCACAAAGCTGAACTCCCGCGGGCTTTCGGCGCGCGGCGCGCCTGGCAGGACAGTAACGATGCCATCGGTGCCTTTCATTAGCGGAATGGCGGTCTCATGGAAGAACTTGCTGAAATCCGCCTCCTTGCCCGGTCGGATGACAACCTGGAATATCCGCATGATCATTTGAGGGTCCTCCTGACATTGGCTGAGCCGGACCAGTATAGCACAGTGTGCTGATTGCCCCTTTCCCTTGGCAGGGCATGCAGTAGGCTGCTGCAAAACAGCGGAGGATTTTCCATGAAGCTTACATATTCACCGGCGTCGCCCTTTGCCCGCAAGGTTTTGGTGCTGCTGCATGAGACCGGGCAGATTGAGGATGTTGAAATCCTGAATGTGACCACAACGCCCCTCAGCCCCAGTGCAGAGGTGAAAGCCAGCAACCCGCTGGCCAAAATCCCGGCGCTTGAGCGCAATGACGGCCCGGCGCTTTATGACAGCCGGGTGATCTGCGCCTATCTGGACGACCGCGCAGGCGGCATGCTGTATGGCGGCGGTTGGGACAGTAAGGTTCTGGAAGCCACCGCCGACGGTATTATGGATGCGGCGATCTTGATGGCTTATGAAAAACGTCTGCGACCTGAGGAAAAACAATGGGATGGCTGGCTGGATGCGCAGCGCAGCAAGGTCCTGGGCGGCTGTGCCGCGCTGAATGCGCGCTGGATGAGCCATCTGCTGGGGCCGCTTGATATTGGCCAGATCGCGGTGGCCTGTGCGCTGGGATATTTCGATCTGCGCCACCCGGATGCGGGCTGGCGCCAGGGCAACGAGGCGCTGGCGGAGTGGTTTGCGGGCTTCGAATCGCGCCCCTCCATGCAGGCCACAAAACCGCCGGCGGGCTGAGAGCGCCCTTGATAATGACAGGTGCCGCACCGATATGGGTGCGGCACGGTCACACAGTCGTGACAGAATTGCCGTCTGCGGCTTTCTGCGCGCCTATGACCGCTGGACGAATGCCCTTCTCCCCGCTAGACACGCGCCTGAGTCACTGCGAGCAATCGCGGTGCATGCGCATGTTTGCCCTAAACGGGCGCTGGAATTGGAGAAAACCTCGTGTCCCACGCAGAAGACCACGAAGGAACCCGGAGAGATTTCCTCTACTACGCCACTGCCGGCGCCGGGGCAGTGACCGCGGGTGCCGCCGTATGGCCCCTGGTCAACCAGATGAACCCCTCCGCCGACGTGAAAGCACTGTCCTCGATCCTGGTCGATGTCAGCGGCGTGGAAGTTGGCACGCAAATCTCGGTCATGTTCCTGGGCAAGCCGGTGTTCATCCGCCGCCGCACCCCGGAAGAGATCGAAGAAGCCCGTGCCGTGGAGCTGTCCGAGCTGATCGACCCGCGGTCGGAAAACCCGAACAAGCCGGGCACCGACGCGGCTGACGCCAACCGCACCATGGACGAGGCCGGCGAATGGCTGGTGATGATGGGTGTCTGCACCCACCTGGGCTGTGTGCCGCTGGGCGACGGCGCCGGCGAATTCAACGGCTGGTTCTGCCCCTGCCACGGGTCGCACTACGACACCGCAGGCCGCATCCGCAAAGGCCCGGCGCCGGAGAACCTGCATGTGCCGGTGGCTGAGTTCACCGACGCCAACACCATCAAGCTGGGATAAGGAAACGCGCTCATGTCCGGTATTCCGCACGACCATTACGAGCCGAAGACAGGCGCAGAAAAGTGGCTGCACAGCCGCCTGCCCATCGTCGGTCTTGTCTACGACACAATCATGATCCCCACCCCCAAGAACCTGAACTGGTGGTGGATCTGGGGCATCGTCCTGGCTTTCTGCCTGGCGCTGCAAATCGTCACCGGCATTGTCCTGGTGATGCATTACACCCCGCATGCTGATCTGGCCTTTGCCTCGATCGAGCACATCATGCGCAACGTGAACGGCGGCCATATGCTGCGCTACCTTCACATGAACGGCGCCTCGCTGTTCTTTGTTGCTGTCTACATCCACATCTTCCGCGGCCTGTACTACGGCTCCTACAAGGCGCCCCGCGAGATCACCTGGATCGTCGGCATGCTGATCTACCTGATGATGATGGGCACAGCCTTCATGGGCTATGTGCTGCCGTGGGGCCAGATGTCCTTCTGGGGCGCAACCGTGATCACCGGCCTGTTCGGCGCCATCCCGTTCATCGGCGAACCGATCCAGACCTGGCTGCTGGGCGGACCGGCGGTGGATAACGCCACGCTGAACCGCTTCTTCTCGCTGCATTATCTGCTGCCCTTCGTGATTGCGGCGCTGGTGATCGTGCATATCTGGGCCTTCCACACCACCGGCAACAACAACCCCACCGGTGTTGACGTCCGCAAGGGCTCCAAGGAAGAAGCCAAGAAAGACACCCTGCCGTTCTGGCCATACTTCGTGATCAAGGACTTCCTGGGCCTGGCCGTTGTGCTGGTGATCTTCTGGGCAATCGTCGGCTTCATGCCGAACTACCTGGGCCACCCGGACAACTACATCGAAGCCAACCCGCTGGTGACCCCGGCGCACATCGTTCCGGAATGGTACTTCCTGCCGTTCTACGCGATCCTGCGTGCCTTTACCTCGGAAGTGTGGGTGGTTCAGTTTGCCTCCTTCGTGACCGGCGGCATCGTTGACGCCAAGTTCTTTGGTGTTCTGGCGATGTTCGGTGCGATTGCTGTGATGGCGCTGGTGCCCTGGCTGGATACCTCGCGCGTCCGTTCGGGCCGTTACCGTCCGATGTTCAAATGGTGGTTTGCGCTGCTGGTGGTCGACTTCTTTGCCCTGATGTGGCTGGGTGCGATGCCGGCGGAAGAGCCCTATGCATCATTCTCGCTGATCGCATCGGCCTATTGGTTCGGCTACTTCCTGGTGATCCTGCCGCTGCTTGGTGTGATCGAGAAGCCGACGGCTCAGCCTGCCACCATCGAAGAGGATTTCGACGCCCACTATGGCAAGAAGTCTTCTGCTGAAGCCACTCCTGCCGAGTAAGAAGAAGGAACACCTCGCAATGTTCAAGAAACTGGCAACCGGTGCCGCCTTCGCTCTGGCCATGATCCCTGCTGCGTCTTACGCAGCAGGCGGCGGCGAGCAGCACATCACCGACTACGCCTTCTCGTTTGAAGGCCCGTTCGGAACTTATGACCGCAATCAGCTGCAGCGCGGCCTGCAGATCTACACCGAGGTTTGCGCAGCCTGCCACGGGCTGAAGCTGGTGCCGTTGCGCACCCTGGGCGACGAGGGCGGCCCGCAGCTGCCGGAAGATCAGGTGCGTGCCTACGCGGCCGATAACTTCAGCGTATGATGCGGCACTGGATGAGGACCGTCCGGCCAAGCCGGTCGACCACTTCCCGGAAAACAACAACGCCGGCGCCCCGGACCTCAGCATGATGGCCAAGGCGCGTGCGGGTTTCCACGGCCCTTACGGTTCGGGTCTGAACCAGCTGTTCAAGGGCATGGGCGGCGCTGAATACATCGCCTCGCTGCTGGCCGGTTACACCGGCGAGACCAAAGAAGAAGCTGGCACCACCTTCTATGAAAACACTGCCTTCCCGGGCGGTTGGATTTCGATGGCGCCGCCGCTGTCGGATGAGCAGGTGGAGTTTGCTGACGGCCATGCCAATGACGTGGAAGCTATGTCGCAGGACGTCGCTGCCTTCCTGATGTGGACTGCTGAACCCAAGATGATGGCGCGCAAGCAGGCCGGTTTTGTCGGCGTGCTGTTCCTGACCGTTCTGTCGGTTCTGCTGTATCTGACCAACAAGAAGCTGTGGGCGCCGCACAAGGGCAAAGACTGATCCTTGTCCGACTGACAGGTTGAAACATCAAACCCCCGCAAGTGCTGCTTGCGGGGGTTTTTCGTTGTGAGGGGCCAGGGGCGCTGCCCCTCTGCCCTGCGGGCATTCACCCCGGGGTATTCTGGACCAGAAAGAAGCCGGGCGGACTGGTCACAACAGCGGGCTGACCACCAGATGGGGGAGCCCGTTGGAGGTTTTTTGCGGAGACCGGTCGTCCGCGCCGATCACCGCGGACACCCGTTGGCGCCAGGACGAAAAGCTGTCGAACTGGACCACGTCCACCGGGGTATCAAACTGCAGGGTAATCCGGCGGTGGCCGTTGATGCCGCAGGCCGAGAGGCCGTGGACATAGCCGGTGTAGGGCTGACCCAGGTACTGGCCTTCAACACGCATCCCGACCTGCAGATCCGGGAGGTTTGTGGCGCGGGCGCTAAGGGTGTTCCAGTCGCGGAAGCCATAGTATTGCGCGATCCGTTCGAGCGCGGTGCTGTGGCTTATGGGCTGGCCCTGGGCCTGTGAATGCTTACGCAGCAGGCGCGCTTCAGTCTTGAGCTGCGGAATGGGGGGGAGAGCAGGCGGTGGCTGCATGGGATTACCTTTCGCGTGAAGGGTGCAGTTGCCGATGCAGACAGGGGCTCGCGTTGCTATCCGGGCGTGCACCCAGGCGTCAGGAAGGATCCTTGTCCGGATTTCACCAAAGCCAAAGGCTGCGAGCGGCAGGTATCCGGGACCTGTTGACGTCATAGCGCAGTCCGGGCTGTGCTGCAACTGCGTGCAGACACGCTTGACGGAGGAGTAAGCCGGAGCGCACCCTTTAGAGGGTGTATCAATACGAGTTGGGAGGCGTTGCAATGACGGGGCTATCAAATGCGGAGATTCTGCGGGAAGCAATGACCAGGTGGGATGGCTGCAAAGCGGGCGATCTGGCCATGTGGGATGACTATACCACCGAGGACATGTGCATGCGTTCGATGGGGGAGGGCGCGCATGGACTGGATTTCAGTGCGGCACGGAACGGGCGCGCGCAGCTGCAGAATTATCTGAGTGAGCTGACCAGTGCCTTTGAAATGGAACACTGGACGCTGGAAGAGACGGTCTCGGAGGGCGACCGGGTGATTGGGTTGGGCACCACGGCCTGGACCTGCAAGGCCACAGGAAAGCGGGTGGAGACGCCTGTTGCCATTGTCTGCCGGTTCCGGGACGGGCGCATCTGTGAAC
>NZ_LUKH01000085.1:0-7343 GCF_001593695.1 Leisingera sp. F5
AAGCCGGTCTGGGAGAAATTCGCAGGCGACGTCGGCCAGGAGAAGATCGACGCGGCGCAAGCCATCAACGCAGGCCTCTAAGGCAGGCTTTTTCTGGGAGGCCCGTATCGGGGCCTCCTGACCGCAGGCGGCATGGGGATCCGCCGCCTGCACCCCTTTCCGCAAAATTTGGGAGGCAGCCATGGCGGGGTCCGGAACCGGCCCGAGCGGGCTTATCAACTCACTCGAAGAAACTCTGATCGCGCTCCTGCTGGGGCTGATGACGGCAATTACTTTTGCCAATGTGATCGCGCGGTTTGTGTTCAATTCCAACATTCTATGGGCGCTGGAGCTGACGGTGTTCCTGTTTGCCTGGCTAGTTCTGCTGGGCGCGTCCTATGCGGTGAAGGCCCATGCGCATCTGGGCGTTGACGCCATTGTCAACATGCTGGCACCGGGAACGCGCAAGGTGGTGGGACTGTTCGCTGCCGCCTGCTGCATCGTGTTCTCCTTGCTGCTGCTGAAGGGCGCTTATGACTATTGGGCGGTGTTTGCCGACCTGCCGCCGACCTCAGGGCGCTGGTTCCCGACCGGGTTTGACATGAAGGCGCGCAGCCAGAGCTTTTATGAGGTGCAGGACGTGCCGATGGTGGCAGTCTTCAAGTTTCTGGAAGACCTGATCAACTACGGCGAGGCGTATGAGAAGCTGCCGAAGGTGGTGCCTTATGTGGTGCTGCCGGTGTCGATGCTGCTTTTGGTGTTCCGTTTCATTCAGGCGGCGCTGCAGATTGCCCGCGGTGACGTGGACCGGCTGGTCGCCAGCCATGAAGTGGAAGATGAGCTGGACGCCGTGCGGGCGCAGCGCGGGGAGCATGACTGATGGAAGTGGTAATTCTCTTTGCGATGGTGATTGGCCTGCTGCTGATCGGGGTGCCGATTGCGGTGTCGCTGGGCCTCAGCTCGACGATTTTTCTGCTGATCTATTCCGACAGTTCGCTGGCGTCGGTTGCGGGCACGCTGTTTGAAGCCTTTGAAGGGCATTTCACGCTGCTGGCGATCCCGTTCTTCATTCTGGCCTCGTCGTTCATGACCACCGGCGGCGTGGCGCGGCGGATCATCCGCTTCTCAATCGCCTGCGTCGGCCATCTGCCGGGCGGGCTGGCGATCGCGGGTGTGTTTGCCTGCATGCTGTTTGCCGCACTTTCCGGCTCCTCGCCTGCAACCGTGGTGGCCATCGGCTCCATCGTGATCGCAGGCATGCGGCAGGTGGGCTATTCCAAGGAGTTCGCGGCGGGCGTGATCTGTAATGCAGGCACGCTGGGCATCCTGATCCCGCCGTCGATTGTGATGGTGGTCTATGCCGCCGCCGTTGAAGTCTCGGTCGGCCGGATGTTCCTGGCCGGTGTCATTCCGGGCCTGATGGCGGGTCTGATGCTGATGGTCACCATCTATGTGATGGCCAAGGTCAAGAACCTGCCCAAGGGCGAGTGGAACGGCTGGGGCGAGATCTTTGAGTCAGCGCGGGACGCGGGCTGGGGCCTGTTCTTGATCGTGATTATCCTGGGCGGTATCTATGGCGGTATCTTCACCCCGACCGAGGCGGCAGCAGTGGCGGCTGTCTATGCTTTCTTCATCGCGAGCTTTGTCTACAAGGACATGGGGCCTCTGGCGAATGGCGAGGGCGAGGCGAAGACGCCGCTGTTGAAGAAACCCTATGCGCTGCTGACTGCCTTCCTGCACAGCGACACCAAACATACGCTGTTCGAGGCGGGCAAACTGACGGTAACTCTGCTGTTCGTGATCGCCAATGCGCTGATCCTGAAGCATGTTCTGACCGACGAGCAGGTGCCGCAGCAGATTGCCAGTGCGATGCTGTCGGCAGGCTTTGGCCCGGTGATGTTCCTGGTGATTGTGAACGTGATCCTGCTGATCGGCGGCCAGTTCATGGAGCCTTCGGGCCTGTTGGTGATCGTCGCGCCGCTGGTGTTCCCGATTGCGGTCGAGCTGGGCATTGATCCCATCCACCTCGGCATCATCATGGTGGTGAATATGGAAATCGGGATGATTACCCCGCCGGTTGGCCTGAACCTGTTTGTGACCTCGGGTGTGGCGGGGATGCCGATGATGGGGGTGGTGCGCGCAGCTCTGCCCTTCCTGGCGGTGCTCTTCGTTTTCCTGATCATGATCACCTATATCCCCTGGCTGTCCACCGTTTTGCCAAACGCCGTGATGGGGCCGGAGATCATAACAAAGTAAGGCTTTGCAGAAAAGAAAACGGCGCCCGGTTGTTCGGGCGCCGTTTTGCGTTCTTGGCAAAATTCTTGGAAGAATTTTGCCAGGAAAATTCGAATTTTCTTGGCTCAGGGGGTTTCCAGAGCGGTGATGATCGGGGAAAAATCCGCGGCCTTCAGGCTGGCACCGCCCACAAGCGCGCCGTCGACGTTGGAGACGGCGAAGATTTCGCCTGCGTTTGATGGCTTGACCGAGCCGCCGTAGAGCAGGCGGACGGCCTCTGCGGTCTTCACCCCGAAACGGGTGGTGAGTTCGGCGCGCAGGAAGTTGTGCACTTCGGCAATTTGCTCCAGCGTCGGCACCTTGCCGGTGCCGATGGCCCAGACCGGTTCGTATGCCACAACAGTGTTTTCGCCGGTGGCAGAGGCCGGGACGGAACCTGCAAGCTGAGTGCCAACCACCTTCAGCGTGTCGCCGCCTTCGCGCTCGGACAGGGTTTCACCGATGCAGATCACAGCGGTCAGGCCTTCTGCGAGGGCGGCTTCGGCTTTGGCGCAGATTTGAGCGTCAGTTTCGCCGTGATCGGCGCGGCGTTCGGAGTGGCCGAGGATCACGGCGGAGGCGCCTGCGTCCTGGAGCATGGCAGCTGAAAGATCGCCGGTATGGGCGCCCGCAGCATTAGCGTGGCAATCCTGGCCGCCGATGGCGACGGCGCTGCCCTGGGCGGTGTCCGCAGCGCGCGACAACAGGCTTGCGGGCGGGCAGATCAGGATGTCCGCGGCCGGGTTCGCATGGTTTTCGGCCAGGGCTGCCAGTTCCGTGAGGCTTGCGCCGGTGCCGTTCATTTTCCAATTGCCTGCTGCCAGTTTCCGTCGCATGGGGATATGCCTCCGAGTGTCCTGTTTGGGCGTGACTGGTAGCACTGGCTGCAGAGCGGTGCAATTCGCTTGAAAGCTTTGGCCGGAAGAGGGCAGGCAGCAAAAAGGACGGGGAATGCCCCGCTCGGTGCATTCTTTCCTGGTGCGCCGGATCAGGCGCCGGGCAGTTCCTTGAAGCTGATCGACTCGCCGCAGCCGCATGCGTCCGCGACGTTGGGGTTGTTGAACTTGAAACCGCTTTCCAGCAGCGTAACCTCATAGTCGATCTCAGTGCCGAACAGGAACATCTGCGCCATCGGCGCGATCAGGATGCGGGCGCCGTCCTGCTCCACCACCTCGTCGTTGGCGGAGGGCTCGTTGACATACTCCATGGTGTATTCCATGCCTGCACAGCCGCCTTTCTTGACGCCGATGCGCAGGCCCGCGTGGCCGTCCTTGGCCATCAGCCTGGCGATCTGCGTTGCCGCTTTGGGCGTCATGGTGACAGCCTGCTTGCCGGGAATGCCGAACATGGGTTTCTCCTTACACTTAATCCCTATCTAGGGCCGGTGCTACCGCGGCTCAACCCCGCAAATGTCCAGACAGGCAGGTAACATGCATTCTGTATGCGGATTTTTATGGCCGGAGCGGCCTGAAACCTGCGCTGCCGCCTTTCGCGGGCTGATGGTGTCACAGCCCCATGCAATTTGCATAGTAGGTGACGGTGGCAGGCCAGTCGGAGAAAACGCCTTTGACGCCTGCGTCCTGTGCCAGAAGGTCCAGCAATTGGTAATACATGCCATCGCCGGGGGAGAGATCTGCGAGTGACTGAAAGTACCATTCGCCACCTTGCAGCGGGCCGGAGCGTTCCAGCGTCCAGGTGATCAGCCTGAGCCCGGCGGATTTGGCGGCAATGGCATAGGCGGAAGGGACAATGCGGCCGCCCTGCACGGTCACCAGCATCCACAGAGGCGGAGCCAAGTAGTTGACGCCCTGCGCGTGCAACTCCGAGAAGTCATAGGGGAAGGTGGCCGGGTCGGTGTGATCGAACCCCTCGTGCCGGTAACTGGCGTCGAGCAGCACCGCTTGGCGGCCGAATTCCGGTTCGTGTTCGATCCAGTAGAGGATATCGTCCAGGCTGAAGCTTTGCACCCAGACGTCGGCGGGCGGGATGCCGGCGGTTTTGTAGTCATCGATCAGTTTTTGTGCAAAATCCACCTGCGTGAAGCCGTTGAAGGGCATCGGGACCGCGGGGGCCTTCAGCTCGGGCATGAATTTGACGCCGAGGTCCCGGAACAGAGCGATTGAGTCCGCATGGGTCAGGGTTCGGGCGTTGCCGGAGTAAAGCGTGCTGCGCCAGGAGGGGAGGCCGCCTTGATAGTCCTGCGGGGTGGCGGCAAAGGGGTTGGCGCTGTCCATTTTCGGGCGCAGGCTGCGAAATTCTTCCAGGGTCAGCTCGGAGCTGCGGCATTCGGCGCTGGCGGGGGAGGCGCCTGCCGCCGGGGTAAACGGTTTAATGCAGCGGTCCGCGAGCGGAGAGGTCAGGATATCCGTGGTTCGGTGCAGGTCGTTCTGCGCATGGCGGCAGACCAGTTCCAGGTCGCGGGTGAAGGTGACGTCGCATTCCAGAATGCCCGCGCCCATGGCGGCGGCGGCCTGGTATCCTTCGGCGGTGTGTTCGGGGAACATCAGCGGCGCGCCGCGGTGGCCGATGGAGAAATCCGTGCGCGCCGGGGTCTGGCCTGCGCAGGTCTGCAGCCTGTCCTTGAGCGCACCTTCGGGCAGTTGGCTGATCAGATAGGCCGGGCGCGGGCCGTAGCTGAGGGCCGGAGGGTCCGCAGTGCCGGGGGCGGGAAGCAGCAGCAGGGCTGCGGACAGCAGGGCATGGCGCATGGGGGGCTCCAGGTCTAGGGCTGCCGCACCTTAGGCCCGCGGGCCAGAAAATGAAAAGACCCCCTGAACTGGCCCCCTTTTCGACCGGACACCTCGGCCTGAGCCTGGAGGCTTAAGGATAACCTTAAGCACATGCGTCTGAGATTGAAATCATCACCGACGGCGGCCGCCGTCGCGGCGCTGGTCTGCGGCTGATAAGCTGCGGATCGTGGAAGAGACCTTGTATGGCGGCGAGAGCATTTCCGCCGTTGCGCGGCGCAATGGCGTGGCGCCCAATCTGCAGTATCGTTGGCGCAAACTGATGCTTGAAGGGGGCAGTGCCGCCGTGACAGGAGATGACAGTGTCACCCGCTGACCGGCAGGCGATTTGGTAAAGCCAAATCTGCCGAGAGGGGTCAACAAGACGGTGCGGGAGATGGAGGCTCGCATCCGGGAGCTCGAACGCCAGCTCGGGCGCAAAACGCTTGAAGTCGAGATCCTGAAGGAAGCGCTCGACAAGTCACGGTTAAAAAAACCGGCCTTGCTTGCGCAGTCGCTGAAACGGGACGATTTGCCATGAAAGCCGTCACTGAAACTTTGGGCGTGTCCCGCTCGAACCTGCACAAACGGCTGAGTGGGAGCGCGACGCCGCATATCGAACGGCTGGTGGCAAAGCGCCCGACCTATAGCTGCCGCCGGATTACGGCGGTTCTGAACCGGGAACTCAGGACCGCAGGGCTCGCGCCTGTGAACCGCAAGCGCGTCGATCGCATCATGAAAAACAACAACCTTCTGTTGCAGCGATCCGGGTTCGACCGGCCCGAGCGCCCCCATGACGGCAAGGCCGTGATGATGCGCTCGAACTTGCGCTGGTGCAGCGATGGGGTGGAATTCACCTGCTGGAATGGCAATGTCATCCGGGCAGCCTTCCTGATCGATGCCCATGGCCGCGAGATCATCTCCTGGCGCGCCGTGGCAAATGCCGGGATCCGCGGCTCGGATGTGCGTGACATGCTGCTGGAGGCTGTCGAGAAACGCTTGGGCACATACCGCGCGCCCGAGGTGATCGAGGTGCTCTCCGACAACGGCAGCGCTTACACGGCGAAGGGCACCCGCATCTTTGCCCGCCAGCTCGGCTTGAAGCCCTGCTTCACACCGGCCGCCAGCCCGCAGTCCGACGGCATGTCAGAAGCTTTTGTGAAAACGCTGAAGCGAGACTGCGTCCGGGTCAATCCACTGCCTAACGCTGAAACTGTTCTGTCATTGATAGGAAAACGGATCGAAGACTATACCGAAAACCATCCGCATTCCGGCTTGAAATGGCGCTCGCCCCGCGAGTTCATTAGAGCCAAAACCGAAACCGCTTAGGTATCCGGTTGAACGGGGGCTGGATCACCCCCGCAGATGCAGGGGCCGGATCCGGGCACAGGGTATGCGGGCTTACATGAAGCCCAGTTCCAGGCGGGCCTCGTCGGACATCATCTCCATGCCCCAGGGCGGCTCCCAGGTGAGTTCGACGTCAACAGTTTTCACCCCCGGCACCGGCGAGATGGCGTCGACGAGCCAGCCCGGCATCTCGCCCGCGACCGGGCAGCCCGGTGCGGTCAGGGTCATGATGATTTTGACGTCGTTCTCGTCGTTGATGTCGATCGTGTAGATCAGGCCCAGCTCGTAGATGTTCACCGGGATTTCCGGGTCATAGACGGAGCGGCAGGCGTCGGTCACGGCCTCGTACAGCGGGTGGCTGACGGAGGAGGGCGCGATTAGCGGTGCGCCTTCAAGCGGTTCGGAAGGGTTGGTCATGAGGATTCCGGTCTGATATTCCGACGGTTTATATAGGGAATGTACGGCCCGGCGTCCAGAGGCGGCGCACGCTGCAGCGGGAATGTTCTGTTAATCACTCTTTCGTGAAAATTTGATTTGATGGGGTGAGCGCGCTAAATTGTGGTTCCCCCACGATGATTTCGTAAACGCTGCCCGAAGGTTGCGGGCCGTGCGCCGGTGTCCGGCCACGGAGCTGCTGTGTGCGGGCAGGAGCGGAGAGAGGCCATGCCAGGGAAAACTGCGACCCGCAGATGTGCGAACGCCGCTGCCCTTGTGCTTGCGGGCAGCTGCCTGGCTGCGGCCGGCACGGCGGGAGAGGCCCGGGCACAGGGAGCGTGGCGCTGGCAGCTGACGCCCTTTGTGCTGGCGCCATCGGTAGAGGGCACAACCGAGCTGGGGCAGGCAGGTGGCGGTCTGTCGATTGATGCGGGCGATGTTTTCGATGAGCTGCAGGCCGGCGGGATGCTGGCGTTCGAGGGGCGCCACAGCAGCCTTTTCGGATTCCGGCTGCGCTATGCGGTGATGGATTCGGACCGCACAGCGCAAAGCGCTGCGGGCGCGGTGGCTGCAGCCTATGAC
>NZ_LUKH01000086.1:0-7222 GCF_001593695.1 Leisingera sp. F5
CGATTGAATTGCTCATTGCCTGCCAAGCGATAGAAATCCGCAACACAACCGGCAGCAGCGGCGGATTTCTAACTGGCATAAAGGAACAGGTTCGAAGGATTTCTCCCCCGTTGCGGGATGACCGGCCGCTTGCAAAAGAAATCGAGCATCTGTCAGCCGCCCTAAAACAAAAACGCATTGCTGTTTTCCGGTCCTGACGCAATCGGGCAGCAATTTTCAAATGCGGCTATCAGGCTGCAAGAGCCCTGGCTGAAACAGTTTGTGCCAAGCGGTTTGAAGTTTTTCTGGCCTTCAAGGCGCGGCAAGGGTTTCTTGCCGCGCCTTCTTTTTATCGCCCCTTTAGGGTAAGCGGTGCAAAGACCCCATGTTTCAATAAAATAAGGGGTTTGAGATACTGGCGCCACCTGAAGAAAGGAGGTGGTGATGCTGGACGGAATGATGCCGGAAGAGGTGAAGATGTGGGGATTCACGGTCCCTGTTTCCTCTTCCGGGCGGCGTAAATGGCCTGACGCGCTCCGCGCCAAGGCTGTTCAAACGATCCTTGCTGGAGCCGGAATCCGCGAGACGGCTGAGGAGATCGGAGCCAACAAATCGCTGGTCGCTCTCTGGGTTAAGAAGGCCGGCACTTCCGGGAAGAACCCAGCTTTTGTCGAGGTCGTTGCTCCTGTGGCCCAGCCGCCCTCTGCATCTCCTCACGTCAATGGACCCGAGGCTGCAAGCAGCACCTCCTGCCGGATCAGTATCGGAGCGGCAGCTGTCGAGATACTCCTTGGCTATCCTGCCGATCACCTGGTGGAAGTTTTGCGGGCCGTGAGGGCAGCACAATGATTTCTCCTGCCAGCAACTTCCGGATTTACCTTGCCTCGGAGCCGGTCGATTTCCGAAAAGGGGATGGACGGGCTTGCCGCCTGCGTAGCCAACAATTTCGAGCTCGATCCCTATTCCGGGGCGATTTACGTGTTCCGCTCACGGCGTGCCGACCGGTTGAAGATTCTGGTCTGGGATGGCTCCGGCCTTGTGCTGATCACGAAACGGCTGAACGGCAAGCGCTTCACCTGGCCGAAACCGCAGGCCGGGCCTGTCACCTTGAGCAAAGTGCGGTTCGATGCCCTTTTCGAAGAGATCGATTGGACCCAGGTAGCAGCATCAAACAGCCGCAAGCCCGTTTTCCTTTAAACCCACAGCCAGTTCCATGTTGAGCGGCCGGAGCGCTCCCGGCCAACAGCCCAACTTTGCCAGAGGTCTTACCCTGATGTCCCGCATCCCCTTCATCGAAGCCCGGTTTTTCAAACCGGAAGACATCTCCTAATACTCTCGAGAAGAGGTTCGCGCAGCATCTGCGCGACCTGCGAAGCCGGAAGCTGCCTGATACCGGCGCTGGTGCGGAGAACGCAGACAACAGTGAAAAATCCGCGAGGCGCCGCCACTCCACCAGCCCCAGCGAACAGGAGAGAGCGCGGATCAACCGCCGTGTTGCTCTTCTTCTCGAGCGCCGGAAAGCAGCTTCCGGCATAGGGCATCTCACCCGGGAACACAGGGAACGGCTTGCTGTGCTGCGGGATGACGTCAGGCTGGCTGCAATCGCTACTGAACACCAGGCTGATGAACTGGCGGCTGAGCTGCACGGGGAAATGCCCTGGATGGCTCCGGCGACGGAAACAGTGTGGCACGTGATGCGCCGGTCTGTGCGCGAAGGATGGCCTGGCCTGCGTCTGCTGCCTATTCTGCTGGATGGGCCGCCCGGTATCGGTAAAAGCCACTGGGCGCGGCGCCTCGGGCAGTTGCTCACAGTCCCAATGGCCGTTGTCGAGGTTACCAGTAAGATCGCGTCGTTCGGCGTTCACGTCATTCGTGAAAAACAACCAGAACAAGATTGCTGCTCTATCAATCCTCGTGCAGCGGCCAAGAGAACTCACACGGACCGAGCTACGTAACCTGCGGCTGGAACTGGACAAGTTGGGGTTTTCAGAAACGAGCCTTCGCCGTGCGTGGAATGACGCCTCGAATGAAGATATCGCCGCTTCGATCATAGGATTCGTAAGGCAGGCTGCACTGGGCGACCCCTTGATCCCGTTTGAAACCCGCGTGCAATCTGCTACGAAGGCAATCCTAGCCAAGGCGAAGTGGACAGACCCTCAAAAGACTTGGTTACGGCGTATTGCCGAGCAAATCACAAAAGAAATCGTCGTGGACCGCGAGAGCCATCGACCAGGGCACCTTTACCGCACAGGGGGGCTTTAACCGCCTCAATCGAGTGTTTAATTGTAGTGGTTCGGATGTGACCTGACAGTTGGCCGTTTTTCCGGCGGCGCCTGTCAGGTCACATCCGAACCACTACAACAGCATCATTCGCCTGGTCAAACCGCAACCCGGCGAAATTATCCAAGACCCTGCCGCTGGCACCGGCGGCTTCCTTATCGCTGCTGACCGCGCGATCAAGGACACCACCGACGACCTGTTCACGCTTACCGAAGAACAGGGCAATTTTCAGCGCCGCCTTGCCTTCCGGGGGCATGAATGGGTGCCGGACACGCACCGTCTGTGCGTCATGAACATGCTTTTGCATGGGATCGAAAGCCTTGTGGGTTGCGAGGACAGTTGCGCACCGCAGGGCGAAACGCTCGGCAAGGCGGATGTGATCCTGACCAACCCGCCGTTCAACAAGATGTCGGGCAATGTGAACCGCCCGGACTTCACCCTGACAGCGGGCGAACGTGTCGGCCCGATGCCCTTCCTCGAACACGCCGTTCGTAACCTCAAGAATGGCGGGCGCTGCACCATTGTCATGCCCGACAACATCCTCTTTGGCGACGGCACAGGCACCGAGCTGCGCCGCTTCCTGATGGTGAACTGCAACTTGCACACAATCCTGCGCTTGCCAACGGGGATCTTCTATGCTCAAGGCGTCAAGACCAACGTGCTGTTCTTCACCTGTGTGACGGACAAGGTCCACCCGGCGAACCACGTGCAACAGGCCACCAGGGACGTCTGGCTCTACAACCTGCGCACCAACATGCCGCCCTTCGGCAAGACCAATCCGCTGAAGCCAAACCACTTCGAAGAATTCGAAAGCCTCTTCGGTCCCGATTCCCTGGGCGGCGCAGACCGCGAGGAACAGGGCGAAGAAAGCCGCTGGCGCAAGCTGACCCGTGAACAAATCATCGAACGCGGCGACAACCTCGACTGGACATGGCTGCGCGACGAAAGCGGCGATCCCGAAGATGACATGACCGAGCCAGATGGAATCGCCGCAGCGATTTTGGGCCACCTTCGCGCTGCTCTGGACGAGATCGAAGCTCTCAGCGAAGAGCTGGAAGACATCCGCCTGGAAGTCGCGCCAGACAAAAACGTCATCGCCATCCCCGCCAAAGGCCCTGTCTGCACCCTCGCCGATCCGGTTGATTTCATCATCGCCTTGGCCTGCAAAAATCAGATCGTTTCCAACATTGCCGTCGATCTCGTCATTGCCGGCGCCGGCGAAAATGAAGTCGTCGCCCGGATTGGCGCTGATGTCGTCGTCACCATCGCCGCCCAGGATCTGGTCGTTGTCGCCGCTGCCCGCGATCGTGTCATTGCCGGCGCCGCCGGAAATGAGGTCATTGCCGCGGTTGCCCGACAGATCGTCATCCCCTTCGCCGCCGATGATCGTGTCATCGCCAGCCGAACCTTGGATCGAGTCGTTGCCGCCCGCCCCGTCGATGCCATCGTTGCCGCCGCGGCCAGCGATGGTGTCGCCGCCGCTGCCACCGATGATGATATCATCAAGGCCTGAGCCTTCGAAGGTTTCGCCCCCGCCGCCCAATATCACGGCGCCCGGCGCGGACGCGTCCGGAGCAGCAATGTCGCCCAACAGAAGCTCGGCTGTCGCCATCCGGCCCTGGCTGTCGGCAATGGTGTAGCTCACAACGTCAAACCCGCCGGTTGCTTCCGCAGTGGCGGTGTAGGTGATCTGGCCGTCCGGCTCGACTGACGCCGTGCCAAACTGCCCGTCTGTAACGGACATGACAACCGGCGTGCCGGGAGCTTGTCCCGGATTGTCATTTGCCAGCACATCAACACTGACGCTGCCGTTCAGGGCAGGCAGATCAGCCGCATCATCGCTGGCCGAAAGGATCAGGGAGGAGATCAGAACGTCCTGATCGTCAAACTGCAGCAATTCCACATCAATCAACAGGTCTTCACCATCCGGCCCCGTCACTGTGAGCGAACTTCCGTCCAGTGCATTCAGTGTGATCGTGTAATCCGCAGCCGCACCGCCGAAGATTGCGGTGTCGAAATCGAAACTGCCGTCGATCGTATCATTGCCGGCGCCTCCGATGGCTGTGTCATTGCCCCGGCCCAGGTCGATGAAGTCATCGCCGCCGCGCGCATCAATCAGATCATTGCCGGAGAACCCGCGGAAATTGTCATCCGTGTCGCAGCCGATGAGCACATCATCCACCCCCGACTCGCCGAAGATGTTACCGCAGGGGCGGATACCGGCGTCGATATCGCTGGCAGCCTCGCCTTTGCCTATTTCGATTATCTCGACCTTGCCAGCGGCAGTAACATCGGAGTCGATTGTATCATCACCGCCCTGATCCTGAGCGACGAAGCCGAAGCCGTCGACCTCAGCAAACAAGACCTCATAGCTGCCTCGGTCCAGATCTTCGAACGCATAGAAGCCATCGGCATCCGTCGTCGTGGTGGACACCTCGCCTGTATCAAGGTTCGTCAGAGTAATCTCTGCGCCGGCAACGCCCGCTTCGCCATTGTCGGTGTCACTGCCATCGGTGTCGAAGAAGTAACGGCCCGAGAGCGATCCCGGCTGCCCTTCGAAAACACCCAGATCAATGTCGGTTTCTGTGCCGGCACCAACAGCGATCACGCCGGACATGCCGTTTGCATCAACATCTGAATCGATCGTATCGTCCGAGCCCGCGTCCTGAATGGTGAATTCGGTGCCGTCAGGCGCCACGCCCATGATCTTGTAATCGCCGGCTTCGATGCCGTCGAACCTGTAGTTCCCTTCGGCATCGGTGGTCGTTGTGGCAACAATCATGCCGCCGGCATCAAGCAGCTTGATCGTGACATCAGCCTTGCCCGGCTCCGACACCATTTCTTGCTGGTCCTGGCCTTCGAGAACGATGTTATCGATGCGCACATATTCGTAGCCATCGCCCTTGGTCCTGATCGTGATGTCTTCCCCTTTGCTGATGGCAACATCCTTGATGACATAGGTTGAAAAGCCGCCATCATTCGACCCGCCGCCATCTGAATCGGCACCCAGCCGGATTGCTTCAACTAACTGACCATCTACCTTCAGCTTAATTTTGCTTTGGCCGTCGTTTTCATCCTGAACGCGTATCTTTACGTCGTAGACACCGGTTTTGCCGTCAAAGGTGGTGCTCAGCGTGCCGTAGCACCCTGCATAAGCCAGCTTGACAAGCTCGCCGCCGGACGCCTGGCTGCCGTCAACTGTCTTAAAGCCGCTTTTGTGCATGTTCTCGGCTTCGATTGTGTAGTCGCAACCGGGGATGGTGGTCACCTCCCCGTTAATGCCGTCACAATCCAAATCGCCAAAAACGGTGCCCGAAATGGATCCGGTTTCAATCTTGTCACCCGCGCCAAGGCATTTGTAATCAACCCAGTTGCCCTTGACGCCGCAGGTCTTGACCACAGTCAATTCAACCCCGGCCGGGGGAACATCATTATAAAAGGCGAAATAGTCTTCGCCCTCTCCGGGGGCGTCATGGCCTTCGATCTCGATTTCGATCAGGTAATAGGTATTGCCGTCCGAGCCCTTCAGGACGTGATAGCTTTCGGCATACATCTTCCCGCCGGCCGGTTCGCCATCGACATAAGCGTTTTGGCCGTACCTATCATCCGCGCTTTAATTTTGAATCAGAACCTATTGATTTCTCGATTAAATATGACTGAGCGCGGCGCATCCGGCGATTCTGCACCATCAGCCGCCAGCAAGGAAACTGGTTTACACGTGCAAATGCGGGGCCAGAACCAGTGCCGCGCTGGCCCAGGCCTGCTGGAATGGCGCAACCGGAGGCGTCCCCCCATCTTCCGCATTCTCGATCGCCAGCATCGCCGCGCGCAGGTCGGCCAGGCCCAGAACAGCCGCTGACCCTGCCAGCCGGTGCGCCTCTTTGCGCTGGCCAGCGTCGAGAACCGCGCAACCATGCAGCCCGTCCTGCAACTGATTTACCTCCTCGCAAAAGGAAGCCAGAAAGCTGCGTGCCCGGTCCTGCCCAAGGGCTTCAAAAAACTGGTGGATGTCCGACTGCGTTCGCGGCAGCACCTTGACCCCGCCGCCTGCCCTGCGGTCTATCACATCAGCCAGCTCAGCCTTGTTGGCCGGTTTGGTCAGAACTTCGGCGAACCCGGCGTCCAGAATGCGGGCGTGATCCTCCGCCGCGGCATGCGCGGTGAGCGCCACAATGTCGGTGCCCTCGGCCAGCTTTTGGGCGCGGATCCGGCGCAGCGCCTCGATCCCGTCCACCTGCGGCATGCTGATGTCCATCAGGATCAGATCAAACTGCCCGTCTTCAGCCGCCTGTACCGCCTCGGCTCCGCCCGGCACAGCCGTCACCTGATGCCGCTCCTGGCGCAGCATCGTGGCCAGAAGCTCACGGTTGATGTCGTTGTCCTCGGCGATCAGCAGACGGCAGGCACCGTTCTGCCGGGGTCTGTCCCGTGCTGCCTGGCGCGGCGGCGCCTTGGCCACGGGCAACGCCAGCGAGATAGTGAACAGGCTGCCTTCGCCGAGCTCGCTTTCGCATGCAATCGTGCCGCCCATAGCCTGCACCAGACGCTTGCTGATTGCCAGTCCCAGCCCCGTGCCTTCGCTGCCGCGGCCATAGCTGGAATCCAGAGTGATGAAATCTTCGAAAATCCGGTCAAGGTCGCCGGGCGCAATGCCCTGGCCGGTCTCACTGCGCCATCACTGGTGAACTTCAAGGCGTTGCCGATCAGGTTCAAAAGCACCTGCTGCACGGCGCGCGGCCGCCCGGCCACCACAGGCTTGCCGCCCAGGCTGCAGTGCAGTGACAGGTCGATCCCCCTGCCCTTGGCGCTGGCCTGCTGGCTTTCAATCAGACCGCTGACCAGTTCCTCAAGGTCAAAGATCCGCCGTTTCTCTGTATCAGCGCCGGCCTCCAGCCGCGACAGTTCCAGCACGTCATTCACATGCTGCAGGAGCAGGCCGCCCGAAACCCGCATCGCCTGCAAG
>NZ_LUKH01000087.1:0-7209 GCF_001593695.1 Leisingera sp. F5
CCGTGGCTCGGTCCTCGATCCCGTTCCTGGCTGGGGCGGTCGGTGAGATCGGTGTTCCGTTCTGCCGAGGGTTCTTTCCGAACCGCAGGAGCTGCCAGGCCAAGGTTCATCTCATGCCGCTCCACCTCTGCCTGTGCCTCCTGCGGCCAGCAGATTTGCTCATCGATCTGGGTTGCCTCCGGACGCAGCATATTTTTGACTACGGCCTCAACCCTGGCGCAAAACGCTCCGCACTTCGCAACCACTGCCGCCAGGTGCATCCGGTCGGACAGGCTGGGGAAGAAGTCCCGCCCGGATTCATACCCGTCACCCATGTTCGCCCGCAGGCCCATACCGAACCCATGGGCCGCTTCAAACACACGCTCTGCCCCTAACCTGACAGCCCGGATCAAAGGCCAAGGATCGGTTTGGGGATCTCCCCTCACGCGATCCAGCTCCAGAGCGCCCTCAGGAGGCTCGTAGGAGCGCCCTTGGACCTTGTGGCGGGCAATCTCCCCCTTGAGCATCAGAAAGTCGCTCAGGGCCTCTGTATCGCGTTCTGAGAGGTCCGTGTCCCGTATGGCATCCCACAGCCCCTGAGAGGGCGCTCTGACGCTCTCACGGGCCTTGTCCATGACCGCCCCATAGGTTTCCGGGGAAAGGTGCTGGCGCTGCGTGATTTCTTTCCGGGTGCCGCGCACGATTTCAGGGTCCAGATGCTCGCGGCACCAATCAGCCCAGGACGTCTGCAAGGCGGAGTATTCGTTCCGCTCGCCCGTGGCTTCCTTCAGCTCGCGCAGCGCCTTGTTGGTCGAGATCACCGGCTTGCCCCGGCTTTCCCGGACCGGGGAGACCAGAACATCGACCACGGCGCCGCCCTTCTCATCGAGATCGAGGCGGGTGGCGATCACCGATCCTTTGCCGCCCCAGCCCTCCGCCCATGCCTTCGCCTGGTCAAAGAGCTGGCGGTTACGCGGATTGTCGGGGTCGTGCAGGCTGCCGGCCTTTTCCACCCATTCCGGGGAGACCACGCAGATGGCCTGTAAGCAGAGCGGCGAGCCTTTCCGTTCGCCGGCCCCCAGCTCGGTCTTGTGGGCTTTGAAGGCGGCGAGATAGTCGCGGTCGTTCTCGGCCTTTGACCAGGCAAGACCGAAACCGGGTTCCGCATCATCCCGGACCCGCGCCTTGCCGGTTTCGTCGTGGCGCTGTGCATGGAGGGACGCCCCGCGAAGCTGGGCGATGGTGGTGAGCTTGTTGACGCGGATGGCTGCCTTGAACATGGGGCGGTGATAGCGGAGAGCGACAGAATTGTCATTTTAAATGACAACCCACTAGGCAATTCTCTCCGAGCCGCTCCGCTAATTGCCATGGGCCGGAGGCGCTGCGCCCTCCTGGACCTCCTGCTGTTCGCCCGCACGGCGGGCGACAAATCCCTGCCTTCCCCTGCCTGATGGTCGGCGATGTCAGTCAGGGATTTGAGGGTCGCCGAACCGTTCCGCAAAATCCGGCGGCAGCAGATGCCGTCGCTTTGGCGGCGTCCGCTCCCAGATTTCTGCATCGGTCAGGGTCTCGGTGCTGACCTCGTAATTCCCGCAGTCGAAGCGGGATGAGCAATCAGAGGGAACATTCTCGTGGCGGTCGTGAGGCATTTGTTTCCCAATCTGGTTATCGGAAGACCAAGCTGGCGGCGGTGGCCAAGCAGAACCATGCTTGAAAATGGATAATTATTATACCATATTTACGCATGGATTTTGAGTATGACCCCGCCAAAAGTGCTTCGAATCTGTCGAAGCATGGCATCGACTTCGAACAGGCGCAGGCCCTTTGGTATGATCCGTGGATGCTCGAAGTAACTGCCAAGACCGAAGGCGAACCGCGTTTCCTGTCGATTGGGAAGATCGGGGGAAGACACTGGGCCGCAGTCTGGACGCCGCGAGGCGAAGCGGTGCGGATCATCTCGGTGCGCCGCGCCCGGAAAGAGGAGATCGGATACTATGAAGGCAACTGAGTTCGACAAGAAGTTCGACGCTGGCGAGGACGTGAGCGATGCAATCGACTGGTCCCAGGCGCGCCGCCCGAACGACCAGCCCAAGCGCGTGAATGTAGATTTTCCGGCGTGGGTCGTTGAGGGCCTGGACAAGCAAGCTCGGCACTTGGGGGTGACGCGGCAGTCGCTAATCAAACTCTGGATTGCTGAACGGCTCCAGTAGGTTCTGCTGAATGAAGAAACTCGCATACCAACAACCTGGTAAACTCAGCGAGGCACTGGCGAAGCTCAACGACCTTGGTACGCCAGCCCAGCAGGTGACCACGGTGCCACTGCCGCAGGTTGGGTGGTCAGACGGTCTTGTCGAGGATCAGGTATCCGTCTTCGCGATATTCGGCGAGACTACCGTCGCCTAGGGACTTAGCGATGGTTTTGCCCTGATAGGTGAAGTCGAACTCACGCAGTTGGGCCCTTCCGTCTTTTACTTCTTAAATCGGTTCTCCACCTGAACCCATCCGCCAATGCCAAGGGTCAGCCCGATGAGGTCGGGTTCATGGCATAGGGCGCGCGACAGGAACTTGCTCTCTTTGCTCATTTGGCTGTGGAACCGTGTGTACATAGTCCAAAAATGGAAAGGAGAGGGTCTTTTCAGACCCTCTCCGAAGCACCTAAACGGTGTGAATTCCAAAAGGCCGTTGCCAGCCGAAGCAGCCGTAGCTGTACCCTTAGATATAACGTCTAAACGTTAAATATCAACTGCCAAGATCTTGTAAGTGCTTGATGATAAAAGAAGAAAATTTATGATTAAGATACGTTATTATTGATTTACTTGATTAGTTCCGTTTTTCTTGATTGCCTTGATTTCTTTGATTACCTTGATGGGGACAGATGTGGTCAACAGTCAGAGGAATTTTACGTACGTGGAGAGGGTGATGTCCGAATCTAGCCAAGGCGCTGCAGGTGCGCGTTCCAAGCGGTCTCCAACAGATCGTGGCGGGAACTTCTTTGCTGTAGACCGGGATGTCTGGGAGCGTTTGTGGGAGGTCGAGGCCACTAACCGGCTCAATTTCATTAGTGCCTATCTCGTTATGTCCGCTGGAACTGGCAGTGATCATCAGCTCTCGAAGTGGTCCACAAAGGCGTGCGAGCGTCATGTCGGTATCGGCAAGCCTAGAGCTAAGGTCGCTATCGATGAGCTCATAGAACATGGGTTTTCTGCTCACACAGAGCAGTCTTCAAGGGCATATCCTCAGTACAGGCTACAAGAAATCCCGTCGGATAGTGACCCGATTTTCCTGCCAGTGGGAATGGTGACGGGCTTGGCTGCGGAAGCGTCTCTGTTGCGCAGGGTGCGCGAGGTCGGAGATCCAATGCTATTGCGTATGTTGGTCGATCTCTACGGCTTGGTGCAGATCGATAGCACGTATGCGGTGCCTATCTCAGCACTGAGCCAAGTCGCTCCAGAGGACTTTCCTGCTCGTAAGGTCTTTGAGATTGGCGTTCACGCGATCTGGGCTTTGCGGTTGAGTGAGCGCCTCGTGGCTAGAGGTGATTGGACCAAGCCACATCATGCTAAGAACTGGACCGTTTTCTGGGATAGGTTGCGAACCCTCGAGGATATTGGAGCGATTTGGTACGAGCCTTGGGTCTATGAGAGCAGCGATCTGGACGCTGAACCTATGTTCCCGATTTCTATGCTGACATCGCACAGATCAAAAGTGGACCCTGATGCCTTACGTCTGACCAATGTTCTCCGAAACGCTGCAGAGACTCTGGCTGAGGATAGGACTTATCTAATTGAAATGTATTCAGAAGACATCTTGGTGCCTTTATCACGGCATCGAGGTATGCCTGGCATTAGAGGAGTTGCGCGTCTGAGAATTGAGGCCGACACACCTGGTCGCCGCCTTTCTTATCGAGAGCGGGCACGTCTTCTCGAAACATACGAATCTGGTTATGCGGCCTTGGCGCGTGAGGCTGCCATGGGGCAGTACAATCACCCTCTGAACACGCGGATGGCTGACTAGTCGTGGTCGAAAAGTAGAAAGTTATTGATGCCAAAAGACAAAGATCAAAGCGCCGAAGCCGAAGTGGATTCCAATTTCCCTTCAGAGGTCGAGCTCCTCGCAGCTGGCTATGTTCGGGCTAGTTTTCGCGAAAAGCCTGATGTTTCCGGCCTTGTTACAGCTGCAGGCCACCCGTTTCCTACGCATGAGGAGATTGTGAAGTCAGGCTATGTGCCTCTTAGCCGGAGAGCGGGAAGGCTGACGAGCCGTCCTCGCGTAAGCCAGATGTATTGGGTGGATTTCCCTCACGATGCTTATGCTCCTGAGTTTGAGAGGGAGCACCCTGGTATCATCGTTCGAGCAGCTAACAAGCTGCAGAACGATACTTGCATTGTTCTGCCGGTGACTAGCGCGGCTCAAAAGGCTGGGACCCATTTTCACCAGCTTGCAGAGAACCCCAATCCCAAGGGGCGGGATAGGGGGATCATCGCTTATGTCGTGTGTGATCACCTTTACACAGTGAACACGAATAGGTTGCGGCCCTTGGTGAATGCGAGGGGGCGACCGGTGTTTCCGAAGGTCGGGGCCAACGATATGACGGCTATCTTTCAGATTTTGGAGAAGGTTCTAAACCGCTCCTTCTGCACCGCTACACAGGCCGCACAGGCCGCACAGGTGGCACCTGTCCCAGAGATCAAAGAGCGACCCCAGCAACGAGACACTAAGAATGGCCGCCCCGTCTTGGGTTTGAGGAAACGCAGAGAAGGATAAAACGTCCTTAGCAGCCAGGATTGCTAGAGCCCAAAGAACTTCTTGAAGAAGCCTTTTGGACGCTTGCGGGAAGTCCGACGCATGATAGTAGAAACGTCTACGGCTTTCCTTTGGTTAGCTTCGCTTCCACGGCCACCACGAGCTGCGTTTTGGTCTGCTGTCTGCCAGAAGCGCCGTTACGCGGCTTTCAGAGCCATCCAAGCGCTTTCGCAGATCGCTGATTGTGTCGGCCATCTGGTCCTTTTGGGCTTCCAGCCCGTTGGCACGCTCACGCGCGACCGCCAGCTCTTTTTCTAGTTCAAGAACGCGGTCCAAGTGTCTGTTTGGATGGCTGTTTCCTCCCTGTTGCGTGTCGTTGCTTTGGGGGTGTTGCGCATCGCGTTGTATAGCGGCGGGCGGGAAGACGCGATGCAATTCTGATGGGTCGATCTCATATGAGCCACTGTTACCTTTTGCCGCTGAAATCTTTCCGTTTTTTATGGCTCTTTGGATTGTTGTCTTGTTTTTTCCGGTGGCCTTCGCAGCCTCGGATAGTGAGTATTTCATATCGTTGCGCCCTGTTTCTTATTGCCTGTTGCGCAACAGGTTATCGTGTTGCGGTCGCAACGCCAAGGAAACCTGATTGAAGCAGTGGGAAGCTCGGTTAACGCAGGCTACC
Source organism: Leisingera sp. F5 (assembly GCF_001593695.1). NCBI lineage: Bacteria > Pseudomonadati > Pseudomonadota > Alphaproteobacteria > Rhodobacterales > Roseobacteraceae > Leisingera > Leisingera sp. F5. The sequence goes on from NZ_LUKH01000087.1 coordinate 5,402, forward strand.
CTGCTTCCCGCAGTAGGCCACAAAGGCAGCGCCTGAGTTTTTTGGAGGGTTTCCTTTGGTCGTTTCGCTCTTCGCGAATGAGAGCCAGTCGGAGCGCAGGGCGTAGTAGTCTCGGCCTTTCTCCCTAGCGATACCCCGTGCCTTGTCCTCGGCCCATTCCGGCAGTCGGATCTCGGGCAGGAGGTCGCTCTGCGGTGAGCGGGGGCGGAAGATCACCAGATCTTCGGCGGTCAGTTCCATGCGATAGAACGGCGTGTGATCGTCCTCGATGATCTGGCGGATGTTCAGCCGGAACTTCTTCAGGGGGGCATTGCTGCCGGTCTTTTCCTGAAGCTTGGCGAGGCCGATCTGCCACTTTGGCTGGCCTCCGCAATGCTTGCGGCCGATCTCATACAGGCGGCGTTCTAGGGGGCGGCGAAGGCGGAAATAGTCGTTCGAGATCGTCACAACCTCGTCCCCCTCGATCGCGCGCATCACCCAGTCGGACAGGATTACCTCGCAGTAGTCGAGCCGCCACTTGCCCTCTTCTTTCATGACGAAGCCGCTACCCGATTCCAGCAGGCTGAAAAAACGTGTCTCGCGCTTGTTTCCCGTCTGAATATCGGTCTGGAAGATCGTCCCGATGAGCCTCTGGAACGCTTGTTCCAGGCGTTGATACTCGACCCCACCCGTCTTGCGGTTGGTAGTGATCATCAGCTCACGGGCGCTGAAACGCACTCGTTTGCCGATTTTCTCGCCCCGGTTTTTTCGGTGCATGAGCTGGCTCACGCAGAAAATCAAAATGTCCTTATCGAAGATCGTGGGCAGACCGACCCCGGACGGTACGATTTTCAGCCGGTTGTCGCCACCGCGATATTCTAGGTGGCGCATGTCTGGCTTGGTGGCGAGCGAGAACAGTGGGTGCTCCATCGAGGCCATGTCGTCCTTCGGCACCACATCGGAAATGTCGAGGATGAAGAAATCCTTTTGGGGGTGTCTGTCGGGGAGCAGGGGCATCCATTCGCCTAGTTGGGTTCGTTATATCTGGAACCAGCATTGGACAGGACCGGCGGGCTCGTCAAGTTCGTTATATCAGGACCCGAATCTGAGGTGAAATTCGTTCGTTAGTTTCGGAACCCAAATTCGTTAGTTTCGGAACCCAAATTCGTTAGTTTCGGAACCCTGTGGATAATTTCATTTTTTTTTAACAGAAGGTTAGGAGCAAATTTTGGCCCCGTAACATACTCCGTAGGTAACACTATTAACACTAGGGGTCAGCGACCGTGGCTCGGTCCTCGATCCCGTTCCTGGCTGGGGCGGTCGGTGAGATCGGTGTTCCGTTCTGCCGAGGGTTCTTTCCGAACCGCAGGAGCTGCCAGGCCAAGGTTCATCTCATGCCGCTCCACCTCTGCCTGTGCCTCCTGCGGCCAGCAGATTTGCTCATCGATCTGGGTTGCCTCCGGACGCAGCATATTTTTGACTACGGCCTCAACCCTGGCGCAAAACGCTCCGCACTTCGCAACCACTGCCGCCAGGTGCATCCGGTCGGACAGGCTGGGGAAGAAGTCCCGCCCGGATTCATACCCGTCACCCATGTTCGCCCGCAGGCCCATACCGAACCCATGGGCCGCTTCAAACACACGCTCTGCCCCTAACCTGACAGCCCGGATCAAAGGCCAAGGATCGGTTTGGGGATCTCCCCTCACGCGATCCAGCTCCAGAGCGCCCTCAGGAGGCTCGTAGGAGCGCCCTTGGACCTTGTGGCGGGCAATCTCCCCCTTGAGCATCAGAAAGTCGCTCAGGGCCTCTGTATCGCGTTCTGAGAGGTC
>NZ_LUKH01000088.1:0-7146 GCF_001593695.1 Leisingera sp. F5
GGTCCGGCACGAATGGCTGGACTTATACATTTTCGAAAGCATCGAAGAGGTCCAGCAGATTGCCACCGGGTGGCTGTGGTCCTACAACCATGAACGCCCGAACATGGGCGACGGCGGGATGACACCTGCACAGAAACTGAAGATGGCCGCGTAAATTCTACGACCAAGCCCCCGCAAAACCGGGGATTACCCAATGACGGCAATACAACACAAATCAACTTAGCTCCTAAGTTGTGCGGGCGAATGGCTGAACCCTTCTGCAATAGCTCTATTTTTGTCCAGAGAATTGGAAAGCGGCCATTCAAAGATAGTTACGCGCTGCAGATCGTAACGGATGCCGCGTTGTGGATGGCTAGGCGCAGGTATGTTACCTGCGCAAAGTTTGCTGCATTTCCGGTTACGGCGGCAGTTATTTGAAGTTCTGCTTGGAAATTTCTGTCTTGAATGCGGGTCGCTCGCCGGAGCGCAGAATGCGCCCCGGCGAGCATCGTTACTCTCCCGGAATGGCTTGCAGCTCGGGTTCGTCATGGTGGTGGTGATCTTTCACCGGACGCATCAAGAGATTGGCAAAGAACGCCACCGCCAGCAGCGCTGCCATGCAATACATCGTCGTATTGTACAGGCTGGGCGTCGGGTCCACGGTGCCGACCGGTGCGATTTCCATCAGTTTGGCGATGGTCACGGTCTTGGCTGCCACCAGCTGGTCCAGCTGCGCTACGGGCGCGCCGAATTTTACGGCGAAGGCGGCCGGGTCCACCTTGGCGGCCAGGTCCTGCACCGCTCTGGTCACCGACATCTGCCGCAGCGAGGTGATGGCCAGCGGTCCGAGCACGCCTGCGGTTGACCAAGCGGTCAGCAGGCGGCCGTGGATGCCGCCGACATGCATGGTGCCGAACATGTCGGCCAGATAGGCCGGGATCGTGGCAAAGCCGCCGCCGTACATCGAGAAGATGAGCATCGTGGCCAGGTAGAAACCCATCAGGTAGACCAAAGACGGATTGGCCGCGGTGGCAGAGGCGAAATAGGGGATCGACAGGTAAAGCGCGGTGCCCAGAACGAAGAAGCACATGTAGGTCGCCTTGCGCCCGATGTAATCCGAAGCAGATGCCCAGAAGAACCGCCCGACCATGTTGAAGACCGAAATCATCAGCACATAGGTCGAGGCGAAAGCGGCGGTTGCCACCAGCGGCATCACCGAGCCGAAGATCTCGGACATCATTGTCTTGGCGACACCGATCACACCGATGCCCGCGGTGACGTTGAAGCACAGCATCACCCACAGCTGCCAGAACTGCGGGGTTTTCAGAGCCTGGTCGATATGCACGTCGTTCTGCGTCACCAGCCCGGATGCGGCAGGTTTCGGCTCCCAGCTTTCAGGCTTCCAGTCCTTGGCGGGGACCCGGTACTGAAAGGCGGCCAGGATCATCACTGCGAAGTATACGACGCCCAGGGTCATGAATGTCTGTGCTGCGCCGGTGTTGCCGGTACCCACGACGTAAGCGCCCGCCTGGCCGCCGAACTCTGCAGCCTGCGCCGCGCTGGCGATCACCACCTCGATCTTGCCCTGTGCGGTCTCGGCAAAAACGCGGCCGTTCTCGACAACTGTCTGAACCGTGTCCCTGGCGCCAAGATAGGTGGGGGCCGTTTCATAGAAGTCCAGCAGCCAGCCCTTGACCGGAGCGGCGATCATTGCACCGCCGCCAAAGCCCATGATGGCCATGCCCGTTGCCATGCCGCGCCGGTCGGGGAACCAGCGGATCAGCGTCGAAACCGGAGAAACATAGCCCAGTCCAAGCCCGCAGCCGCCGAGCACGCCGTAGCCCAGATAGACCAGCCATAGCTGATGGCTGGAAATGCCGAACGAGCCGACAATGAAGCCTCCGCCCCACAGCAGGGCTGCCACAACGCCGACCATGCGCGGGCCCACTTCCTCCAGCCATTTGCCGGCAAAGGCGGCAGCCAGCCCGAGGAAGACGATGGCGACCGAAAAGATCCAGACAACAGAGCTGAGGCTCCAGTCGTCGGCGCTGGAAGCCACCACCCCCAGCTCGCGGGTGAGCGGCGGGTTGAACACCGACCAGGCATAAACCGAGCCGATACAGAGATGGATGGCGATGGATGCCGGCGGCACCCGCCAGCGGTTGAAACCGGGTTCGGCGGTGATGTGCTCCTTATGCAGAAAGCCCAGCCCGCCGGATGATGGCGTACTCATGTGATGTCCTCCCTAGTGCTGTTCAGGCGGCTGCAACCTCCTATTGCGGCCGTCCCGAATGGCCCGCGGCAATGTGCCGTAGCTTGACAAAGGCGGAGGGATGGCCCAGCTGTCAAACAAATAATTCATCAATAACAATAGCTTATCAGGTCACTTTGTCTGTCTTGCCAGACGTCTGCAGCCGGTTGCGGGACATTCTGTCCGTACCAGAGAGCCGGGACCCGCAGATTTGCGCCAATTTGTCGGGATCAGGCGCTGGCAGGCGCGGGAAGAAAAATTTCGAACCGGGTGCCCTGCCCCGCCTCTGACTGCACGGTGATGCGGCCGCCGGCGCGACTCACCAGCTGATGGCTGATCGACAACCCCAGACCGGTTCCCTGCGCTTGCTTGGTGGTGAAGAACGGGTCGAAGATGCGGTTCAGCAGGTCCGCGGGGATGCCCGTGCCAGTATCTTCGGCGGTCAGCAGCACACCGTCCGGGGCATCCTCAGCGCTCAGCGTGAGGCGGCCGCCTCCGGGCATCGCCTGAACCGCATTCAGGATGAGATTGACGATCACCTGCTGCAATTCCGTGCGCGATATCCTGACCTGGCCGGTACTGGCCAGATGCGCCTCTGCCTTGATCCCGGTGGCCTCGATCTGATGGCGGGTCAGCACCAGGCAGTCAGCCACCACTTCAGCCGGGGAAATCAGCCCGGCGGCGCCGGAGTATTCCTCAGGCCGGGCGAATTGCAGCAGTTTGGAGACGATCACCCCGATGCGGTAGACCTGATCGTCGATCAGCCGGAATTCCTCCTCGACCGGTTCCGCGTGGCTGCCCAGCACCGTGCGGGCCAGATCCAGGTTGCCCTGAATTACCGCTACCGGGTTGTTGATCTCATGCGCGACGGACGCCGTGATTTCGCCGACCGCGGCCAGTTTCTCCGAGACGATCAGCCGTTCGGTGGTCCGCTCCAGCCGTTGGTTTGCCTCGCGCAGATCCGCGGTGCGCTCCTCGACCTTGGCCTCCAGGCTTTCACCCCAGCCGCGCAATTGCTGGTCGCGCTCCTGGACCTGATCCAGCAGGCTGTCCAAATGCGCCGCCACGCGGGCGATTTCGCCGCCGCCTTCCTGCGGGCGGTTGCGGGCGGCCATGTCGCCCTGCTCGACCCGGGCGATGGTCTGGGTCATGCCCTCAAGCGGGCGGAAGATGCGCCCGGCCCACCGCAGGAAAATCGGCACCGACAGCGCCGCGATCAGCAGGAAGGCCCCGCCGAGCGTCAGCACCGTGCTGCGCTTGGCCTGGCGGAACGGGGTTTCCAGAAAACCGACATAGAGCATTCCGGCCCGGTTGCCGCGGCTGTCCAGGATCGGTTCATAGGCGGAGATGTACCAGTCATTCACAACGAAAGCCCGGTCGAGCCAGACGTCGCCGCGCCCCAGCACCTGGCCGCGCACCTCGGCCGAGACCCGGGTGCCAAGCGCGCGCACGTTTTCGAACAGCCGCACATTGGTGGAGATCCGCACGTCCTCCAGAAACAGCGTGGCGGTGCCCTGGCTGCCCTCCGGCAGGCTTTGCGCGCGGTAGACCAGCGCATTGATGGTGTCGATGAAATCCAGGTTGCGGTTCAACAGCCGCCCGCCCACCAGCACCGCCGGCTGGCCGTCCGGCAGGGCTACCGGAGCCGCGGAGTGGATGATCATGCCGCGGGTCTCGGCGGTGCGGTCCGTGGGGACTGCCGCTTCGGTCGCCACCAGCGGGATGGCGGCGCGGACTGCGAGGCCGGGGGCCAGTGCCTCAAGCTGGGCGGCGTCCAGAATGTCGACCGCGCTTTGCCGTTGCCCCTGCAGCGCGCTGCGGATGACGGGCCAGTCTGCGGGAGGGAAACCGGCACGGCCGCCGGGGCCCGCCAGATAGAGGAAATCGAGACCGAGCCGGGCCTGTTCCTGCGCCAGGAAATCTGCGGTGCTGCCCGCCATGAACGCACTGCTGAAACGCACCGATTGCGCCACTGCATCCAGCAGCTCGCCCGAGGTGGCGGTCAGCCTGGCCAGATACTGGTCGGCAATAGTCAGATCACCGTTCACCTTGGTGATCAGAAGGCCGTCGGTCTTTTCCGACCAGCGCCACGTGGCAATGCCCAGCAGCAGCGGCATCAGCACCAGCATCGGCAGCAGCGCAATCAGCAGCAGCCGGACGCGGACCGACCGCATCAGCGAATGCAGCCTGCGCACGGCTCAGAGCCCCCAGGCCGCGCATTTGCGGTCAATGGTCTTGCGCGAGACACCCAGCCGCCGCGCCGCTTCGCTGCGGTTGCCGTCTGCGGCCTCCAGCGCGTGCAGGATCTCGCGGCGTTCGACCTCCTCCAGCGGCAGGATGTCAGCAGCGGGACGGGCCGGGGCCAGCGTGTCCAGGGAAAAGCTGCCGAAGATCAGCGAGCGCTCAACGAAATTCCGCAGCTCGCGGATGTTGCCTGGCCAGTCATGGCGCAGCAGGGCGGATTTGACGCTGGCGGACAGCTCCAGCGGCGGCAGCTGCAGCTGGGCAGCGATTTCTGCGAGGAACAGTTCGGCAAGCTCGACAATGTCAGTGGCGCGTTCGCGCAGCGGCGGCATCGGCACTTCGATCACGTTGATGCGGAACAGCAAATCCTCGCGGAAATTTCCCGCGGCCACCGCCTCGGCCAGCGGGCGGCTCGAGCTCATCACAAAGCGGACATCGAGCTGCACCGTTCGCTCCGTGCCGATCGGGCGGATCCGGCCATCCTCCAGCACCCTCAGCAGCGCGTTTTGCGCCGAAGTGCTGAGTTCACCGATTTCATCGAGGAAAACGGTGCCGCCCTGCGCCGAAGCCAGCAGGCCCTCGCGGCCCGCAGGCGCACCGGGAAAGGCGCCAGGAGCGTGGCCGAACAGTTCGTATTCGATCACATCCGCCGGAATGGCGCCGCATTGAACCGGCACGAAAGGCGCTCCGGCGCGGCTGGACAGCGCATGCAGGTGGCGCGCGGCAACCTCCTTGCCGGTGCCGGAGGCGCCGGTGATCAGCACCGGGGTAGCGACCTGTGCCATCCGGTCCAGCAGGGCCCGCACCTGGCTGACGGCGGGCGAGGTTCCGACCAGCTCGCGGCGGCGCCGGCGCCCTACTCCAGTAACTTCCAGCTCCCGCCGCAGCAGCATGTTTTCGCGCTTCAGCCGGGCGGTTTCGATGCAGCGGCGCAGGGCATTGAGGATCTGGTTCGAGCGGAAAGGCTTCAGCACGAAATCCGACGACCCGGCCCGCAGCGCGTCGATCGCCGTCTGCAGATCGGCATAGGCGGTAATTAGGATGGTATCCGTGAAGCCGCCCTCCCGCCGCTGCTGCTCCAGCCAGTCCAGTCCTTTCTGGCCGGGCATGATGTTGTCGAGGATCATCACATCATACTGCCGGGTATTGAGCAGGGCAGCCGCGGCTTCGGTGTTGTCGGCCTCATCCACCAGCTGGCACAGGGGGCGCAGGGTTTTCACCAGGAAATTGCGCATGCCCGGCTCATCGTCCACGATGAGGATGCTTGCTTGACTGAGCGGGTCGGCCAGCCTTGCCATATCTGTATTTGTCATACCTGCCGCTCTTCTATGGGCGCGGTATTGGACTATTGTCGCTTTCCGGTGCTTTGTCGAGAGAACAGGGCCTTGCTCACTGCAGGGCGCTGCGTTCTGAAAGCTGCAGATTGAGTGAACCGGCAAAATCCCCTGTATCTTTCCGCAGCGGGCGGCGGCCATCACGGTTTTCTGCACCATCTCGACCAAAACTCGGCTGGTCAGCACAAAGGCGCCGGACGCCGGTTCCGTTCTGGCGCGGGCCAGCGCCCCGACCAGCTTGTCCAGCGCATTGTGGCGTCCAACGTCCTTCCCGTGCCATGACAATGCCTTGACCCGGTAGCAGGAACCCCGCCGCGTGGGTAGAATGGGTCTGATCGTGCAGGGGCTGGTGGCTGCGCAATTCATCCGCCGCCCGGGCAACTTCATCTGCACTGAATTCCGGGCCACCCGAAGCCAACACCGGCAGAGGGCGCAGGGCCTGGTCCAGGCTGTCGATGCCGCAGAGCCCGCAGCCCACCGGCCCCATCATCGCCCGGCGCCGTGCCTTCAGTGCCGCGGCGCGTTCCGGCGGCAGCCAGATCCGGGCCTCGATGCCGCCGGAATGCTCGGCGGATTCAAATTCACGGATTTCGCCCAGATGCCGCACATTGCCCTCGCTGAGAGCGAAGCCCATGGCGAAGTCCTCAATATCCTGAGGCGTTGCCATCATGATCCCCTGGGTGCTGCCTTCGAACACCATGGCAACCGGCAGCTCTTCGGGCAGACTGTGCAGCACCGCGGGCACTGCCCGTCGCACTGGACAGACAGGCCGGGCTGGCTTTGGCTTGAGCAGAGCGCCATCATATTACTCCGCTGCAGGCAGGATGCGCCGCGACCGCTGGGCCTGGGATGCATAATCCTCTTGCCAGTCGGTAGGGCCATTCGACAGGCTCACCTGCACAGCTGTTACCTTGTATTCAGGGCAATTGGTGGCCCAGTCCGAAAAATCGGTGGTGATGACGTTGGCCTGCGTATCCGGGTGGTGAAAGGTTGTGTAGACCACGCCAGGGCTCACCCTGTCGGTCAATTCTGCCCGCAGGGTGGCTTCGCCCGAGCGCGAGGCCAGCTTGATCCAGTCGCCCTGTTTAACCCCGCGTGGCTTTGTAGCACAAATCGGGTGGCGGGCGGACTTCCCCTTTGCCCTTAAGGACTTACCCGATAGCCTCTGTTGCGGGTATGCCAAGAGCGGTGTAGCGGTTGAGCACGGCGATACGGGTTTGGATTTCCGCGGCCTGCCTGTCGAAGTCTCGCGCCGAGAGGCGCTGCCCCAGCAGTTTCACGCAATGCATCCTTTCGTCGGGAAAATGATCCCCCCGATCATTTTCTGACCCTCCTCAA
>NZ_LUKH01000089.1:0-7143 GCF_001593695.1 Leisingera sp. F5
GAACGGTGTCGCTGTTCACCACCAGCGTCTATCCTGCGGCCACTTCGCAACTAATCCACCAGGCATTGCAGAAATCCCTGCGCCACCATTTCACTGATCCGATCAGCGCCCGCTTTCCCTGGCTGGCCGAGGAGTTCCGCACCCTCCCCGCTATGGGGAATTAGGCTCTCCAGCAATTCGAAACAAACATCCGTGTTTTTCGGAACCTGCAAGCCGCAGCTTGACCGTGCGGCCTGCAGGACGCTGTTTTAGGCGCAACCCGCGCCGTGCCCTTTCCCACGCACCCGGCGGCCCTCTAATGGAAATGAGCTGACCCCAATGGCAATCACCTACCTCAAACAGGCCCAGCCCCGCCCCGCTGCCGAAAACAGCGATATCCGCGATACAGTCGCCGTCATGCTCGCCAACATCGAACGTGATGGCGAAGACGCGGTGCGCCGCTACGCGGAAAAGCTGGACGGCTGGACAGGCCCCATTGTGGTAACCGACGCCCAGCGCCGCGCGGCCTGCAACCGGGTTTCGCAGCAAATGAAAGAGGACATCCAGTTCGCCCATGCCAACGTCCGCCGCTTTGCCGAGGCGCAGAAGGCTACAATGGGCGAATGCGAGGTAGAGGTAATCCCCGGTCTGATCGCAGGCCAGAAGCAAATCCCGGTTTCCAGTGCCGGCTGTTATGTGCCGGGCGGCCGCTACAGCCATATCGCCAGCGCGCTGATGACCATCACCACCGCCAAAGTGGCCGGCGTTCCCCACATCACCGCAGTCTCGCCAACCCGCCCCGGAACCGGCATTCCCGATGCGATCGTCTACGCCATGGACCTCTGCGGAGCGGACATTGTCCTGAACCTGGGCGGGGTCCAGGGCATCGCCGCCATGGCCCAGGGCCTGTTCGGCGCCCAGCCTGCCGATATTCTGGTCGGCCCCGGCAATTCCTACGTGGCAGAGGCCAAGCGGATGCTGTTCGGCGAGGTCGGAATCGACATGTTTGCCGGCCCCACCGATTCATTGGTCATCGCCGATCACACCGCTGATGTTGAAACCGTTGCTTGGGATCTGGTCAGCCAGGCAGAACATGGCGCCGACAGCCCGGTCTGGCTGGTCACCACCGATGAGGCGCTGGCCAAGGGTGTCATGGCCCGCGCGCAGGCGCTGATCGGCAAACTGCCTGAACCCAATCTCTCTGCCGCCCACCGCGCCTGGCACGAACGCGCCGAGGTGGTTCTGTGCGTTAGCCGCGAGGAAGCCGCGCAGGTGGCCGACCGTTATGCGCCCGAGCACCTGCAGGTTCAGGCCGAGGATCTCGACTGGTGGCTTGACCGCCTCACGGCCTACGGCTCACTGTTTCTGGGTAAGGAAACCACGGTGTCCTTCGGCGACAAGACCTCCGGCCCCAACCATGTGCTGCCAACCAGCGGTGCTGCTCGCTATACCGGCGGGCTGTCTGTGCATAAGTTCACCAAGACCGTGACATGGCAGCGCTGCAATTCCTCCGCCTCCCATGAGCTGGCCCAGCGCACCGCCCGCATCAGCCGGATGGAGGGTATGGAAGGCCACGCCATCGCTGCCGAGATGCGGCTGCAGCCGGAACCTGTTTAGGGCTATCCGGCGCTGCTGCGACACTACGCTCAGGATGGCGTTTCCAGTTGCTGGTCAAGATCGACCGGCCCCAGGACCGCGTCATCTGGGATATCTTCAAACCCCGACACTTCGCCGCCGTAACGGGCAGCAAAACGGGCGGCGTCCTCAGTCGAGGCAAAGGGCACAACTTCCGGCGCGCCCATGCCGCCTGCCACATTCGCCCCCACCACGAAATGCGTTCCCTTGGCATCAATCCAGTTGTTGGTGCCGGGATGCGCCCAGCTGGCGGCTGCGCCCATGTCGCTGACATAGATTGCGGTGATCTCCGCATCCCGCTCCGGGCTCTTCACATAGGCTGCCAGATCCCGCACCTGGGCAAAAAACAGCGGCACAGGGAAGCCCTCCAAATGGATCTGCCCCTTGGGTCCGCCGTGTTCGGACACATTCATCTGGCAGAAATAGCTCAGCGCCGCTTCCGTCAGTTCCACCGGCGCCGGCGGCGCTTTGGCCTCCTCCTCCAGACAAGCGGAAAGAAACAGAGCCGCGGCAAGGATCAGGCGCTTCATGGCTCCACCCTCCGGAACGCGGCACAGGCCAGCAGGAAGCCCAGCGCGGGCCACAACAGCAGCGACAGCGGTGCCGCCCAGCCGGGCAAGGCACTGGCCGCCCCCGTCATGCCGCTGGACAGGGCGACACTTTCCGAGGCCGCCACATTCCACAGCCGGAACGCATCCGCCGGGTTGGCGACCATCACCCAGGGGAAGACCTTCTGGGTGAACACCCCGCCGCTGTCCATCACTACGGCGCCCAGCAGTCCCAGGTCATAGAGCACCACAAACACCAGCCACACACCCGCCGACAGGCCGGCGGCAGCGGCGGCACCGCTGCTGAGCGCCGACAAGGCATAACCCAGCACCAGGAACACTGCGCCCAGCAGGATCGAGGTCGCCACCAGCCGCACCAGCGCAATCAGGCTCTCGGGGCCTGCACCGCCAAACCAGGCCGCAACCGCTCCGGCGGCACCAAAGCCGATGACCATCGCCACCGCCAGGGCCGCCAGCTGCGCCATCAGCTTGCCCAGCAGGATCTCAGCGCGTCCCGCGGGGTAGGCAAGCAGCAGCGCCAGGCTGCCGCGGTCACGGTCCCCAGCCACCGCATCAAACCCCATCATCAACGCCAAGAGCGGCGCAAGGTATACCGACAGAGTGGTCATAGAAGCGACCGAGACCGTCAGCATGTCCACCCCCAGCGTCCCCGTCGGGGCCGAGCCGGCAAAGGACAACGCCAGCGAGAACGAAAGCATGATCAGCGTTGCCATGAACAGCCAGAGGTTGCGGCGCAGGATCAGCATCTCGGCGCGGGCTATGGCAAAGGCACGTTTCATTTGCGGTCCTCCCCGGAGTAATGGCGATAAAGGTCTTCCAGCCGCGGCGGCACCATGTCGATATCAACCACTGCATCGCCCATGGCCGCAATCTTGCGCAGCTCGGCCATCTTGTCTTGCGGCCGGCAAAGAATCTCGACCGAGGCGCCATTGATCCGCCGCCCGCCGGTCTCCAGCGCGATCCGATCCGCCTCAGCACCCTGTGCCTGCACCCGCAGCTTGACCGGAAGCCCGGCCTGTGCCGACAGGCCCGCCAGCGTGTCGTCCGCCACCTTCACGCCTTTGCGCAGGATGGCGATACGGTCGGTGCGCGCCTCCACCTCGGTCAAGGCATGGCTGGCGATCAGCACCGCAGCGCCCTGCCCGGCCAACTCATTGATGATGGCATAAAGATCCTGGCGCGAGATCGGATCCAGACCGCTGGTGGGTTCGTCCAGCAGCGCCAGTTTGGGACGCCCCAGCAGCACCTGCGCCAAGCCCAGCCGCTGACGCATCCCCTTGGAATAAGCCCCGATACGGCGATGCATAGCCTCGCCCAGACCAACCCGTTCCAGCAATCTGATAATATCTGCGCGCTCCCCGGCAAGACGGGCAAACAGCCCCAGCTGCTCATGCCCGGTCAGCGCCGGGTGAAAACTGGCCGCCTCAGGCAAAAAAGCCGTCGCGGCGCGGGCGGCGCCCGTGCCCGGCTTAGCGCCGCAGATGCGGATGCTACCGCCCTCATGCCGGATCAGGCCCAGCACCGCCTTGATCAGCGTCGACTTGCCCGCACCGTTGTGGCCCAGCAGCGCCAGCCGCTCGCCCGGCGCGATATCCAGATCAATGCCATGCAGCACCTGTGTCCTTCCGCGGAACTTGTCCAGCGAGCGGATCTGCAGTGGGCTGTTTGCGTTATCCATCCTGTTCAACCTTTCTGGCGGCCGCCGGCCGCTCGGGCCGCATCAGCGGGTGGCTGTCGATCACCCCGCCCGGCAGCAGCGCCGGGAACGCCGATTGCGACCAACGCACCAGCTGTACCGCGGGTGAGCCCATCAGCAGCTTCGCCGCCGGCTGGGTCCACAACACATGGTCCATGCTGTCGTTGGGACGGTAGGGTGCATCGGCGATGCCATCTCCATCGACATCAAAACCCGCAAAATCGGACCAGTAGTTGCCGCGGCCTGCCTCAGACCATTCCACCCATTTGGTGGAGACAAATTTCACCTGATGCCGGTTGCCGACAAAGGCATTCCCAACCATCCGGTTGCCGGCACTGCCAGCGGTAAAGTGGATGCCGATGCCGCAGCCCTCAAACCAGTTGCCGGAGAAATCATTCTTGTGTGCGTTGTAGAGGAAGGTGCATTTGTCCCGTGCCCCCTTCACATAATTGCCCCGTACCTCGCCCTGGTTGGCGTAGTTCAGCATCACCCCGTGGTCGCGGTCATTCAGCGAGACATTCCCGGTCACCTTGACCCGTTTGGAGAACATCACCGCATAGCCCAGATGATTGCCGATCGAGACATTGCCCGAGACCTCGGAATTGTCGGCATACATGTAATGCACGGCAAACCGCAGGTCGCGGAAGGTATTGTTTGTGAATGCATTCTTCTTGGAACTGTTCACAAAGATCCCATCACGGCCAAAACGGATGCCGTTGCCGTCCACCACCGCACCCGGCGCGTTCCAAACATAGACCCCGTTGCCGCGGGAATTCATGTGGCGATCCAGGCGGCCTTCGATCCGGTTGCCCTGAACCAAGCTGTCGCGCGCGCCGTGAATATCCACGCCATAGAGATTGCCCAGCAGCACATTGTTCAGGATCTGCGGCGCGCGGGCGGTCTTGGTCAGCTTGATACCGCTGTCGATCTCCTGATGCGAGGAGCCGGAGCCGACAACGGTCAGGTTTTGCACCGTCACGCCTGGCCCGGTGACGGTAATCACCGACCCCGCACCTTGCCCGTCCAAAGTGGCGTGGCCCTGCCCATCCAGGGTGACCGGCCGGTCCAGCACCAATGTTTCGGCATATTCGCCGGGGGCGAGGCGGAGGATGTCGCCATCCGCCGCCTGCGCCAGTGTTTCTGCAATGGCCCCTGCCCGGTTGGGCACTTCCCAATCCGCCGCCCAGGCTGGTGTCAAACAGGCGGGCGCCAGGCCGGTAAAGGTCGCAATCAGAGATATGGGCAGGAGCCGTTTCATTGTCAGGCGCTCCGCGGCTCAACCAGCATCCGGCCGCGCATTTCCATGTGCAGCGCGTGGCAGAACCACTGGCAATAGTACCAATGCACGCCCGGACGCTCCGCCTTGAAAGTAACCGAGGCAGTGGCCTGCGGCCCGACTTCCATCGCGACGCCGAAGTTGGACAGGCAGAAGCCGTGGGTCAGGTCATCAATGTCATCCAGGTTGGTGACATAGACGGTAACCTCGTCGCCCTGCTTGACGGTGAACTTCTCCAGGCTGAAGTTCGGCGCCTGGCTCGACATATAGACCCGCACCTTATCGCCGTCGCGCACGATGGTGTCCTGCCAGTCGTCCAGATCCACCCCGTCCGCTTCGGCCTGTGCCCGTGCGTCCGACCACATCGGGTCGTTGCGGTCCCAAAGATTGGCCGGGTTCACCTTAGAGCGGTGAACGATGATCGAGTCATGCGGCTCGGCAAAGGTCGGGCCGTCGTGGACCACCTTCATCTTGTCACCGGAGATATCGATCAGCTGCTCATTCTCTGGCTTCAGCGGACCGACATTCAGGAACCGGTCTTTCGAGAACTTGTTCATCGAGATCAGCCACTTGCCGTCGGCATCGGCGGTCTCGCCCATCGAAGTGGAGTTGTGGCCCGGCTGATACTGCACATCGACCTTGTCGAGGATCGGGTCCACATCCGCCCCGGCATAGGCCTCAATTGCCTTCAGGATATCCCATTTCACCACCTGGCTGTCGAGGAACAGTGTAGTGTAGGCATAGCCGCGGTTGTCGAAAGCGGTGTGGAGCGGGCCAAGGCCCAGCTGCGGTTCGGCAACCACTGCCGAGCGCGGATCAGCGTCCGCATCAAACAGCGCGTCCAGCTTTTCGACATCGATCACCGACACGGTCGGTGACAGCTTGCCGTTGACGCAGACGTGCTTCTTGTCCGGCGCAGTGTTGATGCCGTGCGGCGAGTTCGGGATCGGGATATAGCGGGTCAGCTTGCCCGGCGCGTCCTTGCGCCCGTCGACGACCTTGGCGCCGTTCAGCTCCTCATAGTTGCCCGCTTCAATTGCAGCCTCAATCGCCGCGATGTTGAACACAACAACATGGTCCAGCTCGTTCTCGGTCATCTCGGCCAGGGTCATGCCCATTTCCGAGTTGTAAGAGGTCGAATAGGCGTATTTGCCCTGATAGTCGCAGTCGGTGTTGTCCAGGTTGCCCGAGACGATCACCTGCCAGGCGACTTCCATGGTATCGCCGTCAATGGCGGAGAAGATGTTCACATACTGCGACGGATCATCCAGGATCTGGCCGTCGTTGATCAGCGGCGCCTCGTGCTCGCCATTGGCAAAGACATAGCCGGTACGCGGGAACTTTTGCGGGCGCAACCCGTGAATATCCTTGGCATTGGGGATCTCGATGATCTTGTCGCATTTCATCACGTCGCAGCGCACCCGGGCAACGCGGGTGTTGGCCTTGTCGTTCATGAAGATGAAGCGGCCGTCATAGGTGCCGTCGGTAAACGACATATGCGGGTGGTGCAGGTCGCCGTTGTCATAGGTGACCTTGCCGTTGGCGGCCAGGAATTCCTTGGTTTCCGGCAGCAGGCCCTCGGTCAGGATCTTCAGCGACTCGTTGGTCTGGCCCCAGCCGGTGGCCGAGCAGCGGTTGAACACCGGGATCCGCATGAACTCGCGCATCGACGGCACGCCCAGGATGCGCAGCTCGCCGGTCTGGCCTGAGGACCAGAAGCCATAATATTCATCCAGCTCGCCCGGCGCCAGGTTGACACCCTCCGCCGCTTGCGCAGGCCTGGCGCCCAGCAGCGCGGAGCCGGCGCCAGTGGCCGCCAGCACGGCGCCAGAGGCTGTGGCCCCCAAGAGGCCGCGGCGGGTGACGGGCAGTGTGTTTTTCAGATCTTCAGACATGATGTCCTCCTTCAGGAAACTTTTGTCCTGTTCGCGTTGGGGTGATTGGCGAGCGGCCGGCCCAGAGTGACGTCTGGTGCCGGGCTGCCGGTC
>NZ_LUKH01000090.1:0-7095 GCF_001593695.1 Leisingera sp. F5
CCTTCAGCTCGACCAATTGGAACATGCGCCCGCTCGGCGTGCAAATTCTGGCCCTGACCTACCGGTCCGGAGAAAACTGGAACGAAACCGGGTTCAACAATCCTGAGTTCGACCGTTTGCTGGCAGAGGCACTGGCAACCCCTGATGCGGACAAGCGCAGGGGATTCATGGCCAAACTGCAGAGGATCTTGCTGGACGAAGGCGTTGTAACGCAGCCCTATTGGCGTTCCCTTTACAATCACTGCCGTGAGAATGTGAAAGGAATGGGTATGCATCCGACCTTTGAAATTCACATGGATAAGATCTGGTTGGACCGATAGGAGACGCCCATGTCGGCCACTGAAAAGCACCTGAAAGCCGGCACAAGCAAGGAATGGAATTGGCATCCAGACTTGCCTGTCGCCGTAACGCCGCTTTTCTCGTGGCCGCCAAGGCCCCTGTCCACGCTCCGGTGGTTTGCGACCAACTGGCTGCCGATCACCGAATACTTGATCTACGCGCTGATGGCTTGGGCCATCTGGGTTTGGCTGGTGCCGCCCTTGGAGCAGATGCAGCGCTTAAGTTGGGGATGGGTTTTGCAGCTTTGGGCGCGCAATCTGATCCTGATGACCTTTTTTGCCCAAGGGTTGCATCTGTGGCTTTACGGATGGAAGAAGCAAGGCGACGACTACAAGTTCGACCGGCGCGGACCAGCCAATAATGCGCGCATCTTCCTGTGGAACGATCAGTATTGGGACAATGTCACCTACGCGCTCCTATCTGGCGTGACCGTCTGGACATTCTATGATGCCATCGTTTGGACGGCTTACGCCAATGGATGGGCACCGATGATCACGGCCCGGAGCAATCCGATCTGGTTCTTTGCCCTGTTCCTGTTGTTGCCTGTTGTACAGTCCTTCCATTTCTACTGGCTGCACCGCGCACTGCACATCCCATGGATCTATAAGCGCGTGCATTCTGTGCATCACCGCAGTGTTTCAGTCGCACCGTGGTCTGGCTTTTCCATGCATCCGATCGAACATGCCGGCTACATGAGTCTGTTGCTGATCTTCCTGGTTGTGCCCGCGCATCCGATCCACTTCCTCTTCATCGGATACTCGTTGGCGCTTGCTTCGGCCACGTCGCATGCCGGGTTTGAAAACCTGGTGCTGAGGGACAAGGCCCACCTGAAGATCGGGTCGTTCCACCACCAACTGCATCACCGGTATTTCGAATGCAATTATGGCGGCCCGGAAATGCCCTGGGACACTGGTTCGGCAGCTTTCACGATGGCAGCCCGGAGGCAACGGAACATGTGCGCGAAACCAAAAAACGCATGCACGCGAAATGAGTGGCATGGTGACACCTCAGGACGGTCAGCGTTGATCTGGAACGCGCTGACCGGTGGTTCCTGAATGACGCCGCCTAAACGTCTGCCGGAATGTTTCTCATTGTCGGGTCAGCTTCGATTTCCTCTTCAAGCCACCTGGTGAACAGAGCCAGTTTCGGGTTCGCGGCACTGTTTTTTGGCGTTGCAAGGTACCATTGACTCGGCTCTGGAACGGAGAGACCGAACGGCCGTACCAAGCGCCCTCTCTCAAGGTCACGGGCGCAGAATGGCGCTCTTGCCATTCCAATCCCATGGTTTTTCAGGACTGCCTCACGAACCAGGGGATAATTATCAAAAACGGACCCGAATTTCATGTCGTCACGGCTGAGGCCTGCCGCCTCCAGCCAGCAAGTCCAGTCATCCACATCTGACGGCGTGGTCGGGACGCCCAGCAGCAAGAAACTCTCCAGTTCATCAAATGTCATGCCCATGTCCGGATCACTCAAAGCCTCTGGAGCGCACACCGGGTAAATGTCGGTTTCAAACAACGGGCTGTAGTCAAATCTCTTGTCAAAAGGCGGAGCATTGAAGATGCCCGCGTCAAATCTGTGCGCGTCGTAGTCACCGTCTTCAAAGGTTGAGATTATGCGCACGCGGGTGTTCGGATTGTCCTGAAGGAAACCGGCAAGCCTGGGCTGCAGCCACATTGTATTGAAACTTGCATAAGACTGAACAAGCAGCACATCGGGCTCGTCCGGTGCCTGTATGCGCCTGGTTGCCTTGATTATCCCCTGAATGTGTTCGCGGATTGGCGGATAATACTGTTCGCCGGCTGGCGTCAGTTCGACGGAACGGCTTGTGCGTTCAAGAAGTTGAACTCCGATTGCCGCCTCCAGCGCCTTGATCTGGTGGCTGACGGCCGCATGCGTCACGCAGATCTCGTCAGCTGCCTTGCGAAAGCTCTTGTGACGCGCCACGGCTTCAAAGGCACGCAGAGAAACCAATGTTGGCATATGGGTCGTCACCGACGGGCCTCCTCGATGGTTGCAGCCCGACATCCTTTAGCTTGCCTAACTGGCGGCAAAAATTACGGCGGCGGGTGGCATTGAATATTTGCCCAACTTTACATGCGGTCAAACGGTATTTTCACGCTCAACGCACCGGTTAGAAATCCTTGATGAATGCAAAAATCTTTCAATTCTTCGGCTCGTTGAGAGATGGCAGATTGGCAAGTGAAGAAAGCCAAGGATTCCTTTTGTATGTCCGTCACGTCACCTTCGCTGAATGCATATGGCTATCCGTTGCTGATCAAGCAGCTGCTGACGCGTTCCAGGTTTGTCTCCGCCAGGCAAGAGATCGTCAGCGGCTCCGACATGCGGCTGACCTATGCTCAGCTCAACGAACGCATCGGCCAGCTTGCCAATGCCCTCAAGGCCAGCGGTATTGACGAGGGCATGCGTGTTGGTGTCATGGACTGGGATACCCACCGCTATCTTGAGTGTTTCTTTGCGGTTCCGATGATGGGCGCTGTGCTGCACACGATCAACGTGCGTTTGTCGCCTGCGCAGGTTCTTTACACGATCAATCATGGGCAGCCGGACCTGATCATAGTGCATCAGGATTTCATGCCGCTTATTGATGAGATCAAATCGGGTTTTGAACGGGACATCGTCATTATCCCAATCGGAAACGGAGATGGTTACGAAGACTGGATCGGGGACGCTCCAACCGGATTTGAGTTTCCGGATTTTGAAGAAAGCCGGACCGCAACACTGTTCTATACGACTGGAACCACTGGCAACCCCAAGGGGGTGAGCTATTCCCATCGCCAGCTGGTGCTTCACACTTTGGGCCTGATCGCTGGTTTTGGCGCCTTCCCCGGAAACGCCGGGTTTCACCGCGGCGACGTCTACATGCCGCTGACACCTCTGTTTCACGTCCATGGATGGGGATTTCCATATGCCGCGACGATAATGGGCGTGCGCCAAGTCTATCCCGACCGCTACACGCCAGACGAAGTTCTACGGCTGATTGCTGCTGAAGGCGTCACTTTTTCCCATTGCGTGCCCACCATTCTGTCCATGGTGCTCGACCATCCCAGCTGCCCGCAAACAGACCTGAGCCAGTGGAAAGTAATCATTGGCGGGGCCGCTTTACCGCGCGGCCTGCAGGACCGCGCTGCTGCGGCTGGCATATCATTGCATGCGGCATATGGGATGTCCGAAACCTGTCCGTTTCTGACGGTGGCAGACTTGTCCAGCGATGATCCGGAGAGACAGGCGCAAACCGGCTTTCCCGGACCGCTTGTCGACCTTCGTGTTGTGACGCCAGATATGAGGGACGTACCGCATGACGGTGAAACAACCGGCGAAGTTGTTGCCCGGGCACCCTGGCTGACCCAGGGTTATTTCGGTAACGAGCAAGCCTCTGACGAACTGTGGGCTGGCGGGTATCTGCACACCGGGGACGTTGGGTACATCCGTGAGAATGGATCGTTGCAGATCACTGACCGGCTCAAGGATGTGATCAAGACCGGCGGCGAATGGATTTCGTCACTGGCATTGGAAAACATAGCATCCTCTTGTGCCGGAGTCGAAGACGTGGCCGCAATTGGTCTGCCGCATGCAAAGTGGGGCGAAAGGCCGGTACTGGTTGCTCAGCTTGCAAAGAATGCCGAACCGGATCAGGTGCGCCAAGTCATCCTGGAAGAATTCCAGTCGCGCGCTGACATGGGCGACCTGTCGAAGTGGGCGGTGCCAGACCGAATATTCTTTGTCGAACGGCTTCCCAAGACCAGTGTTGGCAAGCTCGACAAGAAGGTCTTGCGGCAAGAGATTTCAACAGGCGCAGATGTGAAATCATGATAATAAAGCAGCACCGTATTCAGGCCCTCATCCAAGCCATTGTCGCGTATTTGGAGACCCACCGCAGCGATGCGCCGGGTGTTGATCTGACGCTGGATAAGCTTGCAGCCATGGACCTTTCCTACAGGCGGCAGCGTGATGTCCCTCCCCAGGGAACCCGTCATGATCAGGTGCTGACACAAGCCATCGCCGGCATCACCGAGCCCAAACTGCTTGAAATCGCAAAATGCCTGTCTGCGGCCAAGGATGACCTGGTCTGGCGTGAGGACAACGCGCAGTTCTATCCGCCCGGCGCCGATCTGGGAGAGGGTTATATTAAGTGCAACCTGCATTCCTTGCTGATTGGCGCAGATGCCTGCGGGCATCACCATCCGGACTTCAGCCTGGGCATCTTCATGCTGGGTCCGCGGACGTTGTACCGCGACCATAACCACGACGCACCTGAGCTTTATCTGAACCTGTCCCAGAGGTCCGGCTGGCGGTTCGGGACCCGCGATTGGCAGGATTATCCAGCCGGATCGCTTATCTGGAACGCCGCGGGCGAGCCCCATGCCACCCGGGTCTATGATCAGCCGTTCATCTCGGTCTTTGTCTGGCTTGAGAACGTGAGTTCACGCTGCAATGTCATCCACTTCGACGATTGGGCCGAGATCGAACAAGGTCTTGCCCAAAAGTCCATCTGAGGTTTCCCAAAATGTTTTCTATAGAACGCAGCGGCAGCGTTGCAGTCATCGAGCTGAACGCCCCACCAGTGAACGCACTTGGCCTGAAGATGCGGCAAGCGCTCTCTTCGGCCGTTCATGAGTTGGAAGCTGACGAGCAGGTCAAAGCTATTGTTTTATGTTCGGCACTGCCGCTTTTTTGCGGCGGCGCCGACATCGCCGAGTTCCGCACAGGGGCAGTCTGGGACAAACCGGATCTGCCAGACCTGTGCGTAACGATTGAAACCAGTAGGAAACCTGTTGTCGCGGCTATTGCAGGCCCTTCGATGGGTGGCGCACTGGAGATCGCACTTGCCTGTGACTACCGTGTTGCCGCGCCGGAGGCATTGATGGGCCTGCCCGAAATCAAACTGGGGCTGCTGCCCGGTGCAGGTGGGACCCAACGACTGCCACGGATTGCCGGGCTGGAAGTGGCGACACGGATGATCCTTTCCGGTGACCCTGTGAAAGGCGATTTTGCTCTGTCCTGCGGGCTGGTCGACGCACTTTTCGAGAGCGGCCAGGATTTTCGCGCACATGCTATAGAGTTCGCCACCAGGATTGCGCGTGAGGGGGATCCGAAGCGCAGTTGCGCGGATATGACCGTCGCACACCCTGATCCGAAGGGTTTTCTCGCGGGTTTCCGGACCGAGATCGCGCCAAGGTCCAAAAACCTTGTCGCCCCTGAACGATGCCTAAAATCGCTTCAGGCCGCCTGCGAATTGCCGCTGGCCCAGGGGCTTGCACAGGAAAAGGCAGGATTTGCCGAATTGCTCGACACACCTCAATCGCGCGCGGGCCGCCATCTGTTCTTTGCAGAGCGTGAATGCACCAAGGTTCCCGGCGTTTCACGCGAGCAGCGGCCACGTGACATTGCATCGGTCGCCGTGATCGGCGCGGGAACAATGGGGCGCGGCATCGCCATCGCCTTTCTTCAGGCGGGGTATCCGGTCACACTTTTGGAAGCTACACAAGGGGCGCTGGAACAGGGGCTGGATCAGGTTTCAAAGCACTTCCAGCGTGCAGCTGACAAGGGACGGTTCAGTCCTGATCAGGCAGAGGCTTTTGCATCCAACGCCACAGGGACGCTCAGCTATGCAGACCTCGCAGATGCCGACCTGATCATCGAAGCAGCGTTTGAAAGCATGAATGTCAAACGCCAGATTTTCGAAGCGTTAGACCGGCACGCAAAACCTGGCGCGATACTGGCCTCAAACACATCGACGTTGGATCTTGATGAAATAGCCGCGGTCACGTCCCGTCCGGAGGATGCGATTGGTCTCCACTTCTTCAGCCCGGCCAATGTCATGCGCTTGCTGGAAGTGGTGCGCGGCGCCAAGACCGCACCCGATGTCATTGCGACGGCAATCACAGTCGCAAAGAAGATTCGAAAGCTCCCTGTCACGGTGGGCGTTTGCTACGGCTTTGTCGGGAACCGGATGCTGGAGCCATACTTCCGCGAAGGGTCCCGGCTGCTGCTTGAGGGGGCGGCGCCGAAACAGGTAGATGACGTCCTTGAAGGTTTCGGCATGGCCATGGGCATTCATGCGATGGCAGATCTGGCTGGGATCGATGTGGGCGCCCGCGTGCGTCAGGAGCGGCGAAGTGAAATTGCGCATGATCCGGCATACCAGGCAGTCCAGGACAGGCTTTTTGAATTAGGACGACTGGGTCAGAAGACCGGGCGAGGCAGCTATATCTACGAGGGCCAGACACGGGTTGAAGATCCCGAGGTTGTTCAAATCAGCAAAGAGCTGGCCACACGGCATGGTGTAGCGCACCGACAAATCGACGATCAGGAAATCCTTGAGCGGTGTCTGTATCCCTTGATCAACGAAGGCTTTCTGATCCTTGAAGAAGGCATGGCAACGCGCCCTGGGGACTGCGACCTGATCTGGGTCAACGGTTATGGCTTTCCCGACTGGCGCGGCGGCCCAATGCACTATGCCGATGAAGTCGGATTGCCCCGCATTCTGGACCGCATGAACCACTACCGGCAATCGCTGGGCGCCTATGGCGAGATGTGGTTCACACCCGCGCCTTTGCTGGAGGAACTCGCAAACACGGGCGTGACACTTGCAGAGCACTTTGAGGCCAAAAAGGGAACATCATGAGAGAAGCCGTTATCGTCTCTACCGCACGAACCCCTATTGGGGTTGCCTTCAAGGGTGCGCTGAACAACATCAAATCCCCAACCATGATGGGGCACGCCATTCAGCAC
>NZ_LUKH01000091.1:0-6854 GCF_001593695.1 Leisingera sp. F5
CTTGGTCAGCTGGGCTGAGATGCCGACGTCTTCCTTGTAGATCACCAGCTTCTCGGGAATGTAGTGCAGGCCGTCCTCCAGCAGGGCGCGGAAGCCGAGGATCAGATCCTCATAGGCGCGGTCTTTGGGAAAACCGCCGTATTTGCGATAGAGGTCTTTGTGCCATGCAGCAGTTGCCCCCAGGTAGAGCGAAAAGGCAGTGGCCGCGTCCTCAGTGCTGAAGTCCTTGTAGAACAGGGCGCGGCGGTAGGCGTTCTCGCCGGGTTCTCCGTCCGGGCCGACGGTTTCCGCATCCGAATAGAGCAGTTTGGCGCCGGTTTGCCGGTGGCTGTCGATAACCCGCTGGGCGCGGTTGGGGGCATTGCGGTCATCGCCGGCGGTCCAGATCATCAGGTCGGAGGCAGCGAGGGCGATAGCATGTTCGATATGGCGGTTGACGCCCATATTGGTGTCGTTCCGACGTGCCATAATCCGGTGCGGGCCGGAATAACTTTCGGCGAGTTGTTTGATCTTTTCAAACGTCCCGTCAGTGGAGGCATCATCCGAGATGATAATCTCGATCGGTTCGCAATCCTGGTCCAGCAAGGACTGCACTGACTCGGCAATAGTGTCTTCCTGGCAATAGGACAGCAGGATGAAACTGGCTGCGGGTCTATGTGTCATTGCATGTCCTTTAATTCTGCCGGCCGCATCCTCTGTCAGATGTCCGGACGGCAGAAGCTTCGTCAGATGAGCTGCCAGCGGTACTGCTGATACACCGTGCTGCGGGCGCCGAACATCTCTTTTTGTTTGGCCAGCCCGGTATTCAGAGCCTGGCCCTGATCGGTAGTGGAAATGCCAAAGTCGAACCACGCCCTGCCGGTAAAAACAGCGTCCAGCAAGTAGTGAACAATCATGTCGACACCGCCTTTCTGGCGGCCTAGGTCAGACGAGGCGATGTATTGCACGTGAACGGTCTGGCTGCAGTCAAAGATCACCAGGGCGGAGATCATCTGATCGCCGTCAAAGGCACCGAACATCCTGACCCGATCAGGAAAACGGTCCGCAAGAAGCCGGATTTCCGCCTCGCTGTGCACAGGTTGCGCATTATGCCGGTCGTCCAGAACTTGGCTAAGCAGAGCCCAGCAGGCGCTCCAATCGGTGCTTTCGCGGATTTCCAGCCCGGCCTTGCGCGCCTTGCGCAACCCGTCTTTTTTGCCGCTGCCAAAGGGCAGGCGGCGCGGTACTGCGATGGTGGCTGACACATCCGTGCGTACAACCTGCGCACCCTGCCGGAACAGCGCATAGATGTCTTCATCGGCCGGCTGGCGGTGATAGATATAGGGGATGGCTTTGTAGTTCACCTCGGTGAACCCGGCGGGGCGCAAATAGGCGGCAAGCGCCTCAAAAACCATAAGCATGCGCTCCGCACTCATCTTGGTGCCGGAAATTACCCCGCCGTAGGTCAGCCCGCCATGGGAATTCAGCGCCGTGCCATCGGCATTGGCGGGCAGCACCGCCAGCAGCTTGCCGTCTTCATGGATCATCAGAGAATGATCCTGAAAGCGGTCGGCGTGATAGTCCATGAACCCGCGTTGAAGCAGGAAGGTGCCGTTTTTCGATGCCTTCAGGAAAACATCCCAATCGGTGGCGTTTTCAGCTGCGTAGCGCTGTACCTCAATCGCCACGGTTCAATCCTCAAGCAAGGCAACACCCACGCCGGTCGCGCCCATGTTATTGCCATTGTAAAACAGATAGCTGCGGCCCTGGCGAGTGTCGATCCGCGCCGGATAGCAGGTCATCTCACCGTCCCAGGAACCTGCGGTCCCGCGCGGCAGTTCCTCGTCGCTGGTCCGGGTAAAGCTCACCCCGTCGGAAGAGATGAACCGGAAGCTGGCATACTGCTTTGACAGCGTGTCCGAGGTCGCGCGCAGTTCCCAGGATCCGTCCGGCAGCTGGTTCGCCCGCGGGCGGCCGATGCGGTATTCTTCCGGGGCGGGGGGGATAATCCGCTGCGCGGTTGCATTGTCAAAGCGCACGCCGTCTGTGCTGGTCAATGTCCAGCAGTCATATTGCGGGAACAGCCGGCCGCCGATGTCCTGCCAGCCAAAGCCGCGGGAAATCCAGGCCCGGTAAGTGCCATCGGGCAGCGCCGCAATGGAATGCAGCGCACCGATAAAAGCACCTTCAGGGCAGCGGTCGATGACCGGCGTCTGCTGCACCCGCTCAAAACTGTTGCCCCGGTCACGGCTGATGGCCAGCCCGGTGAAGGCCAGGAACTTGGCCTTCTCCACCAGCTGAAAGCCGACATAATACAGCCGCAGCTCATCCTCTGCGACTTCCAGAATGTCGCCCAGGATCATGCCGTTGTCATCGAACATGCCTGGCGCCCCCAGCCCGATCACGGGCTGTTCGGACACAGCCTTGACCTGCAAAGGATCGGAGGCATCGACGTCGATCCAGCCAATCCGGCTGATCCCCTGATCATCCCGCATCCCGCCGAACAGACGTATGGTGTCCTCGTCCCGCTGCCAGGGGCAGGGTGTCATAAAGGAATGCCTGGCCCAGTCCTGGCTTCCGTCCGGGGCAAACACCAGCCCTTTCTTGACCCAGCCCATGTTACTGTTTGATCCGGAAGTAACGGTAAGAGGACACTTTCGCAGGCTCCGCCGGGTTGCCGTTCAGGATCTGGCCCGGCGTTTCAAAGCTCTTGTTTACGGCGGCGGCCATGCCGACAAAGCTGTCCTCGCCGATTTTCACATTGTCGGCAAAGGTCGCATTGACTCCGACAAAGCTACGCGCGCCGATATCGCAATAGCCCGAGACCACCACATGCGACGCCAGGAAACAGTGTTCGCGGATCCGGGTCTGGTGGCCGATGTGATTGCCCGACCACAGGACGCAGCCGCTTTCAATTTTGACCCCGTGCTGCACAACGTTGTTTTCAAAGATGAAAACATTGTCGCCCAGCTCTGCTGTGCGCCAGACCATGGCATGAGGGCTGATGAAATTGGCCAGATTGTAGCCTTTGCTGCGGGCGATCTCGATCAGCCGCGCACGGATCCTGTTCAACTTGGTTGAAGTCACCGCCACATGCGCCTCGACCTCGGAGGCGGGAAAAACCGTCTCCACGGTTTCCAGCGCCACCACCGGCAGGCCGAATTTATCTTCCTCGTTCAGAAACTCTGCCTCCACCGCAAAACCCGCAACCTCATAGTCGCTGTCGACGGTGAAATACTCATAGGCGATGTCGGCGAATTCACCCGCACCGATGATCAGTAGCTTTTTGCTCATGGGAGGGACTCTGTCCTTGATTGAGGCGGCCCTGGCGGCCGACGCTGCTTGCTGGTCCGGTTCAGATATGCATATACACAAGGGACATTCAAATGCGAAGGCGGTTTCCGTGCCTCTGACTGACTGCAAAATCATTGACTTGCCCAAGATAACAGATGTGCGGGGCAACCTGACCTTTGTTGAGGGCGGCAACCATATCCCCTTTGATATCAAACGGGTATATTACCTGTATGACGTGCCGGGCGGGGCTGACCGCGGCGAGCACGCGCATAAGGCGCTGCATCAGTTCATAATCTGCATGTCAGGCAGTTTCGATATTCTGCTGGACGACGGTTTTGCGACCAAGCGTTTCCATCTGAACCGCTCCTACTACGGGTTGTATGTCTGCCCGATGATGTGGCGCTACCTCGACAACTTCTCCTCCGGGGCGGTTTGCATGGTGCTGACCTCCGAAGTTTATGACGAAGCGGATTACATCCGCGACTATGATGAATTCAAAAACGCCGTAGGTGCGGCATGAAGGTTCCCTTACTCGATATTGCGGGTGCCCATGCCGAAATTCAGGACCAGCTGGAGGCAGCTGTGCTGCGGGTTGTGCGGTCCGGGTACTTCATTCTGGGTCCTGAGGTGGAAGCATTTGAGGCCGGTTTTGCCCGTTACACCGGTGCGCCGCATTGCCTGGGCACTGGAAACGGCCTGGACGCGCTGATCCTTGCGCTGAAGGCAATGGGGATCGGCCCGGGCGATGAAGTGATCGTGCCCGCGAACACATTTATTGCAACCTGGCTGGCAGTCAGCTTTTGCGGTGCAACCATCGTTCCGGTGGAACCGCTGGAAGCCACCCACAACATCGGCCCGGAGGCGGTGGCCGCTGCCATCACGTCCCGCACCAAGGCAATCATTCCGGTCCATCTTTATGGTCAGCCAGCCGACATGGATCCGCTGATTGAGCTGGCCGGACAGCACGGGCTGCACCTTCTGGAGGACGCCGCCCAAGCGCATGGCGCCAAATACAAAGGCAAGCGGATCGGCAGCTTCGGCGAGGCCGCTTGCTGGAGCTTTTACCCGGGTAAGAACCTGGGTGCGCTAGGGGATGGCGGCGGGTTTACCACCACCTCGCCGGAGCTGGCAGAGCGGGTGTCGATGCTGCGCAATTATGGCTCGGCGGTTAAATACGAGCATGAGCTGGCTGGCCAGAACAGCCGTCTGGATCCGATACAGGCAGCGGCGCTGCAAGTGAAACTGCAAGTGCTCGATGATTGGAACACCCGCCGCCAGGCCATTGCCGCCCGTTACCTGGACGCACTGTCAGTGGCCGGACTGGTACTGCCTGCGGTGCCGGAATGGGCGGACCCGGTATGGCACCTCTTTGTGGTGCGCCATCCGGACAGGGATGCTTTCCGCACCCGGCTGGAGGCTGCAGGAGTCGGCACCGTCATCCACTACCCCAAACCGCCGCATCTGCAGAACGCCTATGCCGGGCTTGGCTATGGCAAGGGTGCGTTCCCTGTTTCTGAGACGTTGGCTGCGCAGGTGATCAGCCTGCCGATCGGGCCTGCTCAGACTGAAGCGCAGACCGAATATGTAATCGAGCAGGTGCTGAAACTGGCGTGACCGGCCCGTCCGGATTTTCTGATATCTCGCGCATTGGAGCTGCTAGCGGGCTAGGATGGCGGAGGGGAGTGCCGGCCATCGCATCAATTGGCAGCCGAAACTGGCCATTGCAAAGCCAGCAGTTGGATCATTGCCTGCGTTTGGGAGGCAGCTGTGTGGAAATTGTATTGCGAAATCGGGGTCATCACTTGTAAAATGTCGCATGACAATTTGGCATCCTGATCCCTCCGCCTTGACCTCCCCCCTGCATGCGAGCCTTGCGCTGGCCATTGCCAAGGCAATCTCAGACGGCAAGCTGCCGAAGGGGACGCAGCTGCCGACCCATCGCAAAATGGCCGATGATCTCGGCCTCAGCGTCCACACCGTCAGCAAGGCATATGAAAGTTTGCGGCGGCAAAGGCTGATTGATGGCCAGGTCGGCCGGGGCAGCTACGTTCTGGATCCTGACAAGTCCAACGATCAGCCGTTTCAGCTGAGCTCTGAGCGGGGCGGCGGTTTCGACCTGTCGATTTCACGCCCGGCATTCTCGCAGCAGCATGCTGAGCGGTTCGAACAAGCGCTGAGGGAACTGCCGGAGGGGTTGGACCCGAGCTACTATCTGTCCTGCCGCCCGAATATCGGTCATGACGCCCACCGTGCCGCCGGATCGCAATGGCTGCGGCATTGCGGTTTGGAGGTGCCGCCGGAGCGGATCATTATGACCAATGGGGTCAGTCATGGCATGTCAGCGGCGCTGTCGGCGCTGACCCGGCCTGGCGACACGGTGGTGTCAGACAAGGTCACGCATCATTTGCTGGTTTCCGGGTGTTCTTATTTGGGTTTGAACCTTGCGGGGGTTGATGTGGATGCGGATGGTATTCTTCCGGACGCGCTTGAGCGGTTTTGCCAGGAAAGCAACCCTAAAGTGTTGTTTTTGCTTCCGTCCTTGGCCAACGCGACAGCGGGTATGATGCCTGAGGAACGCCGCTGCGCGCTGGTGGATGTCGCCCGTAAACACGATCTGCACATCATCGAAAACGATGCCTTTGGTCCGGTGGCCGAGGGGCGTCCGGTGGCGGTTACTGCTCTTGCGCCAGAGCGTTCAATCTATTTGACCACCTTTACCAAATGCACTGTGTCGGGGCTGCGCGCAGGTTACATGGCGGCGCCGGAGCATCTGCTGCCGGCATTGACCGGGCGGATTGTCGTGTTTGGTTGGATGGCGACGCCGCTGATGTGCGAACTGGCCACCCGCTGGGTGCAGGACGGCACCGCGTTGGAGCTGGCGCAGTGGCAGCGGTCTGCGCTGGCCGAGCGCCATGGCATCGCCGCTGAGGTGCTGAAAGACTGGCACTGGCAGGGCCACCCCTCGGCATTGCATCTATGGCTGCCGCTGCCCAAGGGCTGGAGCACCAGCAGTTTCGTGTCTTACGCGCGTGAGTTGAAAGTCGCGGTGGCGCCGGATGCACCGTTTCTGCCCCCCAAGACACCGCCGCAGAATGCTGTGCGTCTGTCGCTTGGCAGCATCCAGGATCTGGTGCGTTTCAGGCAAGCGTTGGAGTTGATCGCCGGAATGCTGGGCCGCCCGCCGGAGGGGATTGCGCCTTTCACATACTGATTGTCCTGCAACAATAAAAAAATTGACATGCAGTACAATCCCTCTCAAACCTGTCGCAGCGGTGCGCAGGCACCCAAGAGACTTGGGAGGAAAACATGGCTCAAACTGTCAAAATCACCTTCGGTGCCCTTGCGGCAGCGGGGATTGCCCTGGCAGGCAGTGCCGCGCAGGCGGACACCTGGCGCTATGCCTTTGAAGAGGCAATGACCGATGTGCAGGGCGTCTATGCGCAGAAATTCAAGGCAGAGATCGAGGCGAACTCGGATCACGAGATCCAGCTGTTCCCCTATGGCACATTGGGTGAATCGGCCGACATCATGGAGCAGACTCAGGACGGCATCCTGCAGTTTGTGGACCAATCGCCGGGCTT